>CAZRLV010000056.1:0-13560 GCA_964600955.1 uncultured bacterium | reverse complement strand
GGCCCAGAACCAAAAAATGGGGCTATTTTTCAATAAGACCTTTAGTCCGGTCTCAGGATACGAGATTTACTGCGCTTTAAAAGCTCTACTACCCAACTCACCCAAAAAAAGCAAGCAGCGCATCTTTCATATTTGTTCAAAGGAAAGGGGCTCGATTTTTGAAGTGGGTCAAGAAATCGAACGTCAGTTTCAACTCAATCCCTGCACCATTCCCACTGCTTGGCCTGACAATGATTATTCGCGCATTCGTCCGAAGCATTCTGGATTGATGAGTTTAAACCTTCCATCCACCCCTTTGCACATTATTTTGCAAAGACTACACCTTCAGTCAAACCCTTGAAACTATGGATTATTCGATTATTATTTTGAACTACAACGGCGAGGCCATACTTGAACGATCGATTCGGCATTCTTTGGAGGCTATGCACTGCTCTAAGCTCAGGGGCGAACTCATCGTGGCCGACAATGCCAGCCAGGACTCAAGTTCCAGAATTATTTCCAGCTTCAAAGGGGAAATACGCTGCCTGAAGCTTGACGAAAACATCGTGCTACAGGCCTATAACGAAGCTGCCAAGATCTCCAAGGGCAAAATTCTCATTCTCCTAAATAACGATGAATTTATTGATCCTGATTTTATTGAAGAAATTATCAATCCATTTTCAACAACTGATGACCTGTTTCTAGTCTGCAACCAATGTCTGAATGAAGGCAGCAGAACCTATCAAAGTGGGTTGCTTGAGGCCGAATTTAAAAAAGGTCAGGTCTGGCTGCGCCATGGATTTCAAATTGAGGATACCCAGGAAGCCAGGCAAGTCAATATTGGATGCCTGGGGGCCTACAGACGGGACCTTTTTTTGGAAATTGGAGGCTTTGAAGCTTTGTTTTTACCCTTTTACTGGGAAGACGCGGACCTTTCTTACCGAGCTCGTAAACGCGGATGGAAATGCTATTACCAACCCTTGGCAAAAGCGGAACATATTCACCGCGGCACAATTTCACGTTTTGATCAAAACTTTGTACGTTATGTGAATCGCCGCAACAAAATTCTATTTTTCTGGCTCAATATCGAGGACCTCAGACTCTGGTTGCTGCATTTCGTCCGTTTTCCGATATTTGTACTAGGAAGCCTCATATTTGACGGGACCCTGGATTATTTGCGAGCCAGCTTTTGGATCTTGACCCACCTTAACCCCATCTTGAAAGAAAAGCACAAGAGACGAAAGTACAAAAAAGTAAAAGACTCGATTTTGCTAACTTAAGCTTATGAGTTTTGCCAGGTTTTTGGACACCACCCAGCAATCTGAGACTGTCTTATCTCTACGACTGGAGAATTCCATAGTTCCAATATCCGGATCCCAGTTTTTAAAAAAAATAGAGGCCGCTGCCGTGGCTTTTGAAAGCCTGAACAAAGGCTCTATTATTCTCATCTGTCTAGAACATTCTGTGGATCTTGTGACCTCATTTTTCGCCTGCCTTGCTCTTGATCTAATCCCAGGTTATATCGCTCATCCTTCCAACAAGGTGGACTATCAAGACTATAGTCACAAACTCAAAACCCTGGTCAGCTGTCATAACCCTGCATCAATCGTCGTAGAACCCCAGCACTTTAAGAGATTTTCCCAAGCATTTCCATCTGTCAAAATCATCACTTTGGACCAAGCTGACCGGGAATGCCCCAAAATATCACCTCCAGACTCCCCCAGCTTCGTGCAGTTTTCCAGTGGAAGCACCGGAGTTCCCAAAGCTATGGCTTATACCTGGAGCGCACTGGAATCCCATGTCCATGATTTTGAAGCCGCTTTAGAACTCAAACAGGGTGATGGTTTTATTTCCTGGTTGCCTCTCTATCATGACATGGGACTCATCGCCAGCCTCATGACCCCGCTGATTGCAGGTCATCCCACGCATCTAATCAGTCCTTTTGACTGGGTAAAAAACCCAGGGATTCTTTTTGAGGACAGCGCCAGATTAAAAGCCAGTCATTGCTGGATGCCTAATTTTGCCTTCAAACTTCTCTCAAAAAAACTCTCTCCCAAGCTCTATGATCTCTCGAGTTTTCGCTGCATGGCCAGTTGTGCCGAACCGGTTCTATATCAAACTGTGCGAGAGTTTCATGATGTTTTCAAAAGTGCTGGTCTGTCCTCCAAGGCTCTGGCAGGGACTTATGCTATGGCCGAGAGCATTTTCGCCATGACCCATACGACCTATGACCTAAAAGGTAACTCCTGGTTCGTGGAACTAAGTGAGAAAGATTTCCAGGAAGGAAATATTATTTTCAAACCACATGGGAACCGCTTTTTAGTGAGTTGTGGGCCACCCATCAAAAATATGGAACTCAAAATCAATGCTGACGATGGAAAAATTGGTGATATTCTGATTCGCTCGCCAACCATGCTCCAGGATTATCTGCATCGGCCTGGCAGATTTTTAGATGAAAAGGGCTGGTTTAACACGGGGGATCAGGGCTGCCTTCTAAGGGGAGAACTCTATGTCTGCGGCAGAAGTTCTGATCTTATCATTCACCATGGAATCAATCTTTATCCCCAGGACATAGAAGATCTTCTCAATGAGATTGAAGGAGTTTATCCAGGCAGAAATGTGTGCCTGGGGTTTAGAAACGAAAAGCTCGGAACAGAGGATATTATTATTCTCACTGAGGCTCAAGCAGGTGTGGACCATCAGGAGCTATCCCAACATATCCACGATACGGTGGCCAGGAGACTTGATGTCATTCCATCCAAGGTACGTGTGGTTCCCTACTCATGGCTGAGAAAAACCAGCAGCGGAAAAATTTCACGCAAACTGAATCTCCAAAAATTCCTGGATTTCGAACAAAAACCCATCCATGTCTTGGGCTGTTCACATATTTATGCCTTCAATGCTTCGGAAGAGCTTTACAATCAGGAAACCACGGCTAAAAATATTCACCTGAAACAAATTCCCATTATCAGCTCAGAAAATATCACGCGAGAGCCCAGAGAATCAGAGTTCTATAATTACTTGAAAGCACTACCCCAGGAATCTGTTGTATGCCTTCTCTTTGGAGAACAGGACATTCGCACCGTCATACCTTTCCTCTTGCGACATCAGAATCTAGGTCTGGAAGAGGCTCTCAACCAAGTCTACGCCAACTATGCCAAAATGCTTGACAAAATTCACGAAATCAGGCCCGACCTAATCCTTTGCTGGATTCTCCCTCCACCGCCAGGAACCGGAATGAAGCCTCATCCCAGATTCCTGGCCTCAAAGGATTTGACAGACGAGGTCTATTATCATTTTCTGGCAACCCAGCAGCAACGTAGGATCTACGCCAGAGCCCTTGAAAAACTACTCAGAGACAAACTGACTATTCCCCTCATCAATATTTGGCCAAAAATTCTAAAAGATGAGGAAAACCTGGAAGTGAAGGAGCATTTTTTGCGCGACAACAGCCATCTTCAAAATGTGAAAACCCTCTATGAAAAAGAGATTACCCGACAACTTGGGGTCCAAATCTTGACCACAAAGAAAGCGACAGGAAATAGGATCCGTACCTACCTGAACCCAAAAAATATTGACGCTATGCTCCAATCTATACTCCATGAAAACTTTGGAATTCAAGCCCAGACTGGCACACGACTGCTTTCACGGCTAACATCACTCGATATCGTGGAACTCCTAAGCCTTCTTCAGGAAACCTTCGAGGTCTCCCTACCCCCCACTTGGATGGATAAAAGCGAGATTTCCACCTATGAAAATTTAAGGAGCTGGGTTTTAAAGTATTCTGTCTGCGAACCTAGCCCACATGATTAGGATACTGGGGCCAAGGAGTCCAAGCGTTTGTGTTCCTGAAGAAAGGAGTGATGCTGAATATCTTCCTTGGCTTTTTCGTAGTTTTCCATATGGCCAATGTCCAACCAATAATCCTCAATAAGATAACGCCCCAACTTCCCAAGCGGTCTGATCTGACGCAAAAGATCAGGCATGTCGTAGGCCTGCCCTTTTGGAATTTGTTGGATCACTGAAGGGGAAAGACAGTAAATACCGGCCACTACCTCTGCTTTAATGAGAGGTTTTTCCTCAATGTCCAGAATTTGGCTACCTTTGGAAGTCACAACACCATAGTTGGTGGGTAAGGATAATTCTTTTGTCCCCACCACCACTTCATAATTTCGAGAATTAAAAAAACGATAAAACTCTGAAAAGTCCAAAGTTGTAAGGATATCGCCATTAACCACGATAAAGGGCTCCGACAGTTCTCTTTCTAGTTGCCTTAATGGACCCGCTGTACCCAGAGGTTGATCTTCCTTGCAAAAATGAAGCCTCAATCCAGGCGGTGGATTCTGCTTAAAATAAGTCTCGAAGTACTCAGATCTGTAGTTAATAGCCAAAAAAACATCGGATACTCCGGCCCTTGCCAGATTGTGGAGAATAATTTCCAAAATACTGCGGTCCCCCAAGGGTAAAAGTGGCTTAGGTATAATTGATGTCAGGGGCCTGAGCCTAAGACCTAAACCTCCTGCCATGACAACTGCTTTCATGACTTCCTTTCTTTATTTTCGAGACATCCCCTATGCCCTATCGGCATTTTTTTCAGAAACTTGAGGGTTTTCCATTAATTATATTCAAAATTTCATACATTCTGTGGGAATAAAGATGGTCAGATTCTACTTTTTTTAGTGCTTTTTGAACCTGACTAGAACAAGACTCCGGGCGCTTTCGGTAATACTGCACCTTCTCTCTTAATTCTTCGAGACTGCCGTAGGTTTCAACTTCATCAGAACTAAAAATTTCATGGATGGCTGCGTTACGCTCTGCGATTTGAAAAGTCCCGGCACCAATTGCCTCAAAAAGACGAAAGTTAGTGACATCATCAGAAAGCCCGCGCATATAGGATCGATGTATAGGATTTACCAGTAAATGACAACGAGCCATACTCTTGAGAAGGTCCATCCCCCACGCCTCTCCCTTATAGCACACGGCCAGAGGTGGACAAATGATCCGTGTACTTGAAGTGAAATTGGGAGCCCAGAATTCAAGTCCTAAATCAATCAACTCCTCAAGAAGTTTTAACCTGGGGGGATAAAGAGTCCCAAGAAAACCAAGCTCTATAGATTGTTCTACTTGAATCTGCACCTCCTGGTAATCCGCTAATGCAAAAGGTAGATAATAAGCTGGAAATCCCCTGTCGCGTAGTAATTGAACTCCAGCCCGCTCGATAAGAAAAATATGAGTAAAATATTTTAGCTTATCCCAAATTTCTGGAAAGGGGGCGCGCCCTGGACTGCTACTGAGCCAAACCACACGCCTGGGAATTCTTCGGGCCAGTTCCTGCAAAAACTCTAGAGAGTAGTCCCAGATCTCACGCGTAAAAAACACATCGAAAGAACCCGGTTTTATCTGCTCCATGAATTGAGCAAAACCCTTGTTCAAACGATTTATTTTCAGACGAGGCCTCCATCTTTCAGCCTCCAGAAGCAGACCCCAAAGCTTGGGGGCTAAAGCCAGGCCAGGAAATGGAACCAAACGCATCTCACGCACTTCCTCACCAATACATTTCAAACCATAACTATGAGCACCCAGTCCGTTATATTCGAGGCTGGCCTCAAAATTACAGCTGAAGTCCGACTGAACCTCCAATCCTTGTCTAGCGTGGTGAAACTGGAGAGTTCCCAGACACAGCCATTTCATATAACCATCCGAACGACGAGGAAATTCGATCCCAAATTGCCTGCCTCATTAACAGCCCCAAAATCTTTATCCTGGGAAGCTCAAAGACTCGTCCGTCAATATTGACTCCCATCAACTTTCTCGGAAATAAAAGTAAGTGTTTGATAAGGTTGGGACCATAACGCTCCAGATTATATCCCGCAAAAAACACAACCACAGTTTCCCACTCGCTTCGCACCCGTACATATTCTCTCCAACTCAGAGAAACCACTGGAACTTCCGTACTGTCACGATGGTTAAACACTTTTTGTACACTTTCAATAAGGTGAGTCCTTTGGTCTGGATCTAACCTGATATCAATGGAGAGACAAAGGGTTTTGTTCAACCTCGTTTGGCAATCCATATTATGGATTCAGCTTCCGGGCATGAATCAGCCCCTCACTCCCAAGGCCCAAAAACTCGATTTTTTCCTCCAACTCACGCACGTCAACATCGAAGATCCTTTTAAACTCATCCTCTATAGAGCTAAAACAGGACTTGAAGCTATCTAAGTCCTCACGATATCGATTGTAGAGACTTTGATGAAGATTTGTTTTCAAGCGCTGGTTTTCCAAAGTCCTGGCCTCCAAAATCTCATAGCCTGCCTGGGAAAACAGTTGGCAAACCTGATCCACCGTGTAATAGAAACGATGATGGGGTAAATGCAGATCTGGGAATAACCCCCTTTTTATCCAATAATTATCTCGATTGGGAAATGTCAGGCGAACCTCAACCTCTTGGCGACCCACCACTTCCAAAATAGAGAAAAAATCTCCCGGGTTCTGAAAATGCTCAAAAACATGATTAGCAAAAACAAAGTCCACGGAATGATCAAGCTCCTTAGGATCGGTGGTGCAAGGAATTCCTCGCTCACGCACATAGGCAGCCATCTTTGAGCTGGCTTCCAATCCGCTTACACGGATATCCGCATAGTCTGTCCGAATCTTGGCCAGAATATCCCCCAGGGCGCATCCAATCTCCAGTACAGAACCAAATCTTGAAAGGTTTGCTCCCTTGATCACATCGTAACGATTCTGAACCGCCACCTCTCTTCCAACCCGCGAAAAAACCTCCATATAATCGTCATTGGATATAAAAGCGCCGTCTTTCCCTGGAGAAAACCAAAGCTGGCAATCCAAACACTCATAAAGAGAAAAACGATGCTCCTTATAGGCGACCTGGTTCTCTTTGATATGCAAAACCCGTGTACCCTTGCAAGCCGTGCAAGAAACATCCTTTCTACCCGGATCCAGATCCGACCATAGTCTTGTAAGCATAAAACCACCCGTGATTCAGGTAAACTTGAAAATACGCATCTTCTCTGAGATCAAACCATGTACCTTCAAGTATAAGTCAATTGACCTGCCCTCCTCGACCAGAAAAAATACACCCGAATCCTCTGTGGTTTTTTCAAACTCCATGCAGCTCATCTGACGCAGTGAAAACCCAGCCTCTTTAAGCATGGATTTCACCTTATCCTGAACAGGAGAAATTCCAACCAATGTGATCAACTCTCCTGGGATTTGCTTCAAGATTTGGGGTGCCATACGCAAGAAAAATTCAAGAGAAAACTCTCCTGGATAAGAAACAAACAAAGTTTGATAATGCTCGCAAAACAGGTCATAGTCCAGAGTCTCAGGAGGGGAAACCTGAAAAAACTTAAGCCTCCCCTTAAAGGTTCCCAAGTATTCCAGCCTAAACCCAAGCTGCTCCAAAATACGTAGGTCCAAAAGCTCTGTCTCTTCCATAATCAAAAGATCGGGGGGCGAATCTCTGAGCTTTTCAAAAAGCCCCTGCTTGAATTCAGGCATGAATCGACATTCGTCTTGTGGGTCCATTAGCATCATAAATTTGACCGTATGCAAAAATACTGAGAACGGTTTTGCATCGTAGAGAAGATGAAACTGGAATCTCCAACCCGCAAACCAAGTGACCCTAGCCTCTTTAATCCTAGTTATAAAACTTGAACCACCCAGGTCATCCACAAGCCGATTGTAAATCTCCTGATGCTCCAGCGCACGAGGCCAGAATTGGCGATGCGAGAACCAAAACCTTAACAAAGAGTAAGCGATCAATACGCTCAGGAAAATGAGGTTGGCATCCGACCAAGGATATGCCTGAGATGCAACCAGAGCGACCCCAGGGATCATACTGATATAATGATAGTGAAAAAAGCCCCTCTGGATAAGAATTCCAAAAACCTCGACAATAAAAAACCAAAGCACCCATAATTCCAGAGCATTTCCATTTTGAACTAGACTCCACCCTCCAAAACCCAAAGCCACCAAGACCGGTAAATTCTCCAGCAAAATAGGCACTAAAAAAGGAAGAAATAAACGCTTCCAGGCATACCATCCTTGATTCCTGAACTTTGAAAATGCCAGAAAACCTTGAACCGAAAATTTTAGAACTCCGAGGATGGACAGATTCAACAGATGGATAGACAAACCCAATACGGCGCCCAAACCCAGTTGACTTATGCTATAAGCACTGAAACCCTGATTTGAGAAATGAAAAAAGCAGTAAAAAAAGAATACGTCAATGCAGATATTTGGTTTAAATAGTAGGGAAACAGCTACGACAAGAGCCAGCTTAAAAACAAAGGGAATTCCAGACAAAAAGAACAGGCAAAGCAGAAACGGCAGACAACAAATACCCAGCAGCTCAATTGTATAAATATATACAGCCCCCGTAGTAAATGAACTGGCCAAAATGGCATAAAAAAAATAAAACCCCTGTTTTGCGGCAGAGTCCCACCCCAATTGCCCAAACAAAAGCTCATATCCGTAAAAAGAGGCAAGCAGACAGAGAAGTTGACCCAGGCGTGAAAACCACTTCACGCCCATGGGCCGCATAGATTTGAGAAAAAGACCATAAAAAAAGAGCCCGGCGCTTCGAAATCCGCCATTGTGAAAGATTAGATCATGATCCAGTCTTTCATTACTGAAATGAGCCCAGTTGCCAAAAAAGCCAATATCACAATGTAAGGGCAACCTTACAAATAACAACCGATTAATGATCAGGAAAACAATACAAGCTACCATCTGCACTGAGTAGAACCATTGCCTCGATAAACCATGTGGATAAAACGTCGTATTTCCAATACCCCTTATTTTTTGGGATAGTGCAACAGTCTACCCTACAGATAGTATCGTCCGATATCTTAAATATCTATTTTACTTGACCACGTCTAACCCCGACGGTAGAATTTTTGCGTTATATCAATACTAGCTCGGGAACGTTTGAGGCCGAAACTCGTGAGCAGCGTTACTTTCTTAATCCCCACATTCAATGAGGCCCGCAATATTGAAGACTGCGTAACGGTCGTAAACAATTATGCTAGTACTTCATCTTTAAATTATGAGATTCTGGTCATCGATTCTGGAAGTACGGACGGTACGCTAGATATTTTACAATCCATGGCAGATACCGTAAAACCTCTCAAAATCATCCTCCAGAAAACCCGTGAGGGTATGGGATCTGCATTGAGAGAAGCCTACCCTTATGCCACAAAAGATATTATCTGCCACTATGAATGTGACATGCCCTTTAGTCTTTCAAAAATTGAGCCTGCTCTGGAGCTTCTAGAGCGCCCCCAGATTGACTTTGTTCTGGGGCGACGTAAAGGCGTGCGAGATAGCTTTTTGCGAGTTCTTTACACCGCAGGATATAAACTCTTTTTGAAACTTTTCTTCAATGCTTCCTATTCCACAATAAATTTTTCCTATAAAATCTTTCGACGGGAGCTACTTGAATCCATCTCACTTAAATCAAGTGGCTGGTTTATTGATGCTGAACTTGTATTAGAGACAGCCTCTGCAGGATTTAAAGTCAGAGAAATAGACGTTGAGTACGATAAACGAGTCAAGGGGCAGTCGACGGTGAAGGTCAGAGACATTCTAAAAATTCTTGCAGAAGCATGGGCTTATTGGAAAAAATGGGACAAATAAGAAAAAATGTATTGATTCTTGGTAGTCGCGGATATTTAGGCCAAAATATTCGTCTGTGCCTGGAAAAGGAAGAGAATCTTGAGGTTCGTGGATTTGATCCAATTGATTGCCCCACACCCGTTCATCAAGACCTGGGGTGGTGCGATCTTTGTATTTTAGCCTTAGGACTTTCGGATCATGCAATGGGACAGAAAAACCCGATTAAGGATTATGACCGAAATCTGGCTGATTATCTTGAGGTACTGAGGCATGTGGATTCTGCTGGTAAAAAATTCCTCTATCTGGGAAGCCTCTGCCAGTATGGCCAACTTCAAGGTGATATAAGTGAGACAACGCCCTTGAATCCCATCGAGCCTCAGGGACTCAATAAGGCCTATATCGAGAAAGTGCTTGAGTTTCTGGCCGAACTGGGATCTTTATCCTTCTGCGCCCTGCGCCTTGGTGCTGTAGTCGGTAAAAAAAAAGAATTGCTGAATCTATCGCTTCTTGAAAAAATTATTAAGACCAATATTGATGGAAAACGCTTTGAAGTACATGGGGGGGCCACTCGTTGCTACTCATGCATCCCCATGGATACGTTTCTTGAAATAATCATCGCGATTATTGAAAAAGATCACTTTAATAACCGAGCCTATAATTTAAGTACTCATAATATTTGTTTTGGTGACCTAAGCTCCTGGCTTGATATTAAATTCTCTGATACAAAAAAACAAAGTGGTCATACGATAAATTCCGATAGACTATTTGCTGAACTAAACCTCGAAGTAAAACCCATTCCACCTATTGAGCTGATATCCTGTCTGCGGCATGAAATCTCTGAATTGCGCCATATTTGAAGAACTTCAGGAAGAAATCCGCGAATTTCTTAACCGGGACTATTATTTCTATGGAAAGATTGCGGAAGAATTCCAATCCAAATTTGCAGAGTATTCTGGAACCCGGTATTTTCTGGGAACATCTTCGGGAACAACGGCCCTGCAACTACTTTTACGTAGCCTTAACCTACCGGCAGGCTCAAAGGCTTTAGTAAGTGCCTTCACCCCATTGGCGACTTCCATGGCAATTCTGGAAGCCGGCCTCATTCCCAAATATGTGGATATTGACCCTAAGACTCTTACCATTTCCTTAGAATCACTCCACAATGAAGTGGATGAAAATTGCAAGGTCATTATCCCTGTCCATATTTTTGGCAAAATCTGTGATATGCCGCCTATTCACAAATTTGCCAATTCTCAAAATCTTTTTGTGGTTGAAGATGCCTGTCAGGCGGTTGGATCCAAAGGTAGGGGGTACGGGCTAGCTGAAAATAGCTATGGGGCCGCCATGAGTTTCTACCCCACAAAAAACTTGGGTGCCTGGGGAGACGGGGGCGGAGTGCTGACTCAGCATAGCGAATGTCGAGATAAGATTGTCCAGCTGAGAAATTATGGCATGGATGATCAATTTCTTAATAAGAGTCTGGGAGGGAATTATCGTATGGATGATTTCCAAGCCTTAGTTCTACTCAAAAAACTCGAATCATTGCCAGCCTATAATCAAGCACGAAATGAGCTTGTAGATCGATGTAAGGCAGTCTTGCCTGATGCTGGATTCCAACTGAAAGATACTGAAGAACAACATAATTACCATGTCATTTCTTATCTATTGCCTGAAGGGGGGAGGCTTATCGAAGAGATTCGTGACCTTTATACCCGCAAAAACCTGCGTTCCTCTTTTTTTTACGGCTCACCAGTCTATAGCTATACAGGCTTAAGCTCCTTCAAACTACGAGCCTTGGCTACGACCGAGAACATATGTTCGCGCATCATTAACCTGGAGGATGACCCAGAACTCCTCCTGGAGATTGCGGGTAAGCTATAGAGTCCAACAACGCCTATGGCATAGAGATGACCCAATGTGGATCAGATTCTTGCCCTCACTCGAATTATAAGGCCATATGTCGATAAATAGGTTGGAGATTTTTTTAGCATGAACCCTTGTTTTATCGTCCTTTTGGATGCAGAACTGAACTGGCTTGGCCAACCCACCCGGGTTTTCCGACCCATCGACCAGCGGTCCTGTCTGGAAATCCTGCTTCAGCAGATCCATTCACTGGATTATCCGGTATGGGTATCAGTCAGTGGTGAGCCTGTCCATGGGGACTTCATAGCTCTGGGTGAAAAATTCCCAGAAATTCGTTTTGTCCACGCTTCGGTCCATGAAGAAGTCGTGCGAATGACCGAGATCATTAGAGACAGCTCACATGACATAGTCATTCGAGTTCAGGCGGACAATCCTATCTTAGGTGCAGAGGTTATTGATCAGGGGTTGACCCAATGTGAAGAGCATGATTTCGTCTACACTTGGGGCTGGCCTGTCGGCATCAATCTTGAGTTCATCTCAAGGGAAACTCTTCAGGCATGCGCCAGAGATTATCCCCAAAAAAGAGTGCGTCAAACGGTATTAAATGAACTCTCCCGAACAACCCGCACGAAGACCCTTGCCCCTGAGGAAAAAACTCTTAATCGACCTCATGTACGTTGGACCACGGGCGATGAAGATGATTATCGCAGGCTCAAACCGGTATTGAATAATAGAGAAGACTTCTCCTCTCTTAAACAAATTATGCTCGACTGGGACAATCTGTATGCAAGTGATCCCCCGGCCCCGAGAACCCTGATCGTGGAGCCCACCAATCACTGCAACCTAAACTGCATCATGTGTCCACGAGACGAAATGCAGCGCCCTTTTGGCACCATGAAACCTGACTTATATAAAGTCATTCTCAAGCAAGCCAAAGAGGCTGAAATCCGTGAAATTGTCCTGAGCGGTTTTGGAGAGCCCTTACTAAGCAAGGAGTTGTTTAATATGATCTCCCTGGCTAAGGACTCAGGTTTTCAGGTCGTAGTCAATACCAATGGAACCTGCCTGACGAAGCAAAATATTGACCGTCTGGTCTCCGCTGCACCGGACTATCTGAATGTTTCATTAGATGGAGCCACCCAGGACACCTATGAAAGTGTGCGCATCAAGGGCAAGTTCGATCAAGTCACCTCAAACTTCGAGTCCTTACTTGATGCCCGAGATAGAGCATCACAGGGCTCATTGATGAGAATCAGCGTCAAACTCATAGAAATGGAAGCTACGGCGGGTGAATCCCAGGCTTTCGTCAAACGCTGGAAAGATCGAGTGGATCAAGTGCTCCTGCCAGAGGTGCATAATTGGGGGGGAGCTATGGAATCACTGGGCAATTCAGGTGCCGAAAGTGAAGGTCGTTTTCCCTGCCGTGAACTCTGGCGTACCATGATCGTTTTCTATGACGGCTCTGTTTCCATCTGCTGCGCCATCTTTGATAATAATTTTGACATGGGTCATATTCCAGAAGATCATTTGATCAATGTTTGGCGCGGCTCTGCCTATCAAGAGCTTAGAAACCACCACCTGAATGGAGAATACGGGGCCATAGACCCCTGTAAAGACTGTGACAACTGGAAATCAATGGGCTGATGTGGGTCGATCAATTTCAAAGAATCATGTTTCACGTGCCGCCCGAACCGGCACTGGTGCAGATTGAACTCAATAATGCCTGCAACCTGAGCTGCAAAGCCTGCCCACGCGACGAACTACCCATCTTGCAAAAACCCATGCCCTATGAGGTGTTCAAATCAGTCCTCACTCATCTCTGCCGTCTGGGACTCAAACGCGTTGACCTGGGGGGCTGGGGTGAGGTTACAGTTCACCCTCAGTTCAAGCAAATCCTTGAAGATCTAAAACGTGAGAAATTTGAGGTTTCATTCACCACCAATGGACTCCCGGTGAAACCGGATTTGATCGACTGCCTTCTCGACAGCTCTTGCTCTCAGATCACTTTTAGTTTTGACAGTCTGTCCACAGACTATGACGGCTATGGAGGGCATCTCAATAACAAAGCCTATCAAAACCT
>CAZRLV010000055.1:0-13704 GCA_964600955.1 uncultured bacterium | reverse complement strand
GATAATACTCCCTGGCCTTTGCGTAGTTTTTAAAATGCGTGACTAGAAGGTATCCCAGATTATTCAGGATATAGGGATCATCCGGCGCCAATTCAAGGGCCCTTTCATAGAGTTTCTTAGCCTGCTCATAGTCTTCAAAATGGTTTCCAATAACCATAGCAAGATTAAAACAGGCTTCAGAAGCATAAGGGTCCAGCTCCAAAGCTATCTCCAGATGTCTGCGCGCTCCTGCATAATCTCCAAAATTCTCGGCCAAAAATACCCCGTAATCATGATGAGTTCCAGAATCTTTGGAACTGGTTCGCAGTAGTTTTTCATAGGCATCACGGATTCCTTCTCTACCGCGCGTTGCTGAAATAATTTCATCCTCCCTGCCCAGAAACGCCTCGTGTGCGACTCGTCCGTGGATATGATTGACATAGACCACCTTGTACTCTTTGCCAAGTTCCTCCTGAACCAGGGTACAGAGATTCTGGCCCTCGCGGACAAACTCACGCTCATCACTCAGAGTTTGGAATCCGCTATAAGCAAGGGCATCCTCATTAATTTTTTGCCCAAGTTTTGCAGACCAATGCCTCAGACGAGTGCGAGTTGAATCACTTAAGGGAAGTTCTTCGGGGTCCAGGTTTTCACAGATATCTTCATCCCACAGAGGATAAAAACTAGGGGTTGCCATCAGGACGGTTGTTCTCGCCATTTCAGAAATCCTTTTCAATAAGCAGAGTTGATTAGGATATCGACAATTCGAGGGTTGGGAATTAGGATTCGAAATTCTTCAACTGTTCCAGTCTACGGAGAGCCTGTAGGTATGCGGCGTACCAGTCGCTGTATAAACTGCCGGCACCCAGCACGTCTTTTTCACGCTCGATTCGCAATTCATGCAACTTGAATCGTAGGTGCTTGAAAAACTCTGGAAATTTATGTGAAACATTTTCAAGCTGACGTCCCCGTATCTGATAGATCTCATACCAGGGCACAAGATTCTCTTTGCCGGCTTTAACAGCCATAGGGCTCGAAACCAGGAACTCCAGATGGCCATCCTGATCGAGATCCCGAAAAAAATTCAAAACAGAGATTCGGTGCTTGCGATGATAGTCTCTGAGGAACCGAAGGTCTGAGGGAACCAGATAATCGAGCATAGCCCCCTGCCTACCTGAAGATACTAGACCGTGTAAAAGCCCTTTGTGGCGATGAGTTTTGCTTTGCCAAAACGAAAAATAATCCAGGACATTATCATGATTTGCATCTACGACCAATTGTCCACGATAAGCCATTCTTGAAAAATAGGGAGCTAACTGATCGATTCTCTGAACTTGCTCCAAAACGCAGGTTTCATGCAAAAGCTTATAGTTTTGATTCTTCCTCTTTTGATAAAGGGTGACCCCCCCCATATCCGGTCCAAACAAAACCAGTCGAGATTCGGATGGGATTGATAAAACATCTTTGAAAGCTTTACCCTCCAGAAAATCATAGCCATCCAGAATCTTGATGTATTCACGCTTGAAATAATGGAAAATCCGGCTTTGAACCTGAACACTATAAGCCTCAAGAGGAGCAGCCAGAAAACTTAAATAGGAGTCATCTCCCAGAACAATCTTGCGGTCTTCTCCCTGGAGAGTACTGGCGCGAATTCTAAAGGTTCTTCCCGGATTAAAGTCAGCTCTCATCTCAGCTAGGGTTCTATAGTTACTGTCTAAATTAGCGATACGGGCTTTGCCCACATAGGCCCCTTGTGGTGGATCAAGAATCTCAAGATAGCGCTCGTCAATGCGATGCAAATGACCTCGATAACGAGCCAGGTAAAACTTCTCCTGATTTTTCTGTCCCTCAAAATAAGCTTTTTCTGCTTCGTCAAATGCGTCTATCAGTTCTACAATCCGCCCCTCAGGGATATAAACTTCTGCCTGGCCTTTATAAGGATAGGTTTTGATGACCTCTCCTCTAAGATTAATGCGTGAAAACAGAACCGCCGGAGGGGGCAGTGAATGCTTACTCACTCGAGGGATCTGTTCTTCAACTAATTTAAGAAACTCCTGCTCCCGTATCTTAAGCCTTTGCAGCTTTAACAAATCCTGCTCTGAAGGAGGTCCAGAATCGATGAGGCTTGGATCCAAAAGAAATTGAAGCTCCTCAGGCACAATGACGTCATCACTATGCAAAAGAAGAAATTTCTGCAGGATAATCCCGGCCTTGCGAAACTCAAAAATTTTTAAATAGGCACGAGCCAGCAAAAAGGATAGCTCACGATCTTCGAGAGTTTTATCTTCATGACTTAGAAGCGACACCACCTTAAACCAGGCATTATTTTTGGCAAGAACTCTACCCACTCTTTGCAGGGTAGCCAGGTTGGCAGGGTCATCATTTAAGGTGGCCAAACCCCTTTGGAGAACCACTGAATCCTCTCCAATAGATGCAAGTCGTTGCGCTTGCTGCGGGTTTATCGATGGGATTTGCACAGCCGACAAAAACTCTCTTTCTTGAGCCTGGAACTTCTCAAGCTGTATGTGATAATCCTCGGGAGGCTCCAGGGTTAGACTGGAATCCTCCAGCAAAAAACGCAAATCCCTGGGGATTCCCTTTGCAGCCGACTGGGTCGCCAAAAAACGCTGCAAACTAAGCCGCGCACTGTCGTAGTCAAAAACCTTTAAATAGGATCGAATTAACAAAAAACTAAGATCCGTTCTTACAGGAAGAAAAGGCAAGGCAGAGAGCAGTTCAATGACCTTGAGATAGGCTCGCCTTTTAAATAAATAGGCACAAGCCTTGGCTAAGAGCGGTTCATCTTCAGGGTAGAAGGCCAGGGCATTCAAATAGGCCTTGAGCCCCTCCTTCAGCCTCCCTTCGGCCACAAAACTGTCCCCTAGCTTACGGTATAGATCTATGGACTGAGGCGAGAGATTAAGAAGTTCTCTTAGAAAATGGCGCTGACGACTGTGGTTATTTTGACTAATAGCAATCTCTAGGAGCGTCTCCAAGGCCCTCTGCTTTCGCTTAAAAGACAGATTCTTATGCTCAATATAAGTGTTCAGCTTGGAAATAGCTTCCAGATAATTGCGCTTTTTATAGGCCAGAAGACCGTGAAAATAAAGCAGCTGTGGGTATTTTTCTACCTTCAATGTACTTTCTTTGACAAAGCGTTGATAACGCTCAAGATTTTCATCCTCGATAAGAGAATTCATAAAGAGCAGTTGAAATTTTCTCGCGGGAAAGGAAGCCTGGTCATAGAACTCTACCACCCGATCATGCCTGCCCTTCTCTGAGTGGTAAACCAGCCAGCGGTAGACCAGGTCCTCACGGCTGTTATCCAGGGCATAGGCCCGCTTGAGATAATCAATCAAGTCGTCACGATCGAGAAGTTCTGCGATTCTCCCCAGAAAAAAAGTCTCCTGAAAAGCAGATGGCTTCATGCTCACTGCGCGGCGCAATGGCCCTATAGCTTCTCGATATCTACGTGTAAAAAAATAGGCCTTACCTAAAGTAGACAGAAAGAAAAAGTTGGGGCTCATCTCACTTAAATGTGGTTTAACTGCATTAATAATATGATTCCACCGTTTTTTAGGTAGGTAAAGCTGCATGAGACGCGTGACAATCTTTTCAAAAAAGGGCGAGCGCTTTGCGGCCTCCTCAAAGGCCGTTGTCGCCCCTCTGCGATGCTTTAGGTAAAATTCGTTCTCTCCTTCCAAAACATAGGATAGTGAAGAGGAAGGGTCAGCCTTTCTCAGGCGCTGAACAAAGTCCTTAAAGGTTTTACTCTCGCCGCTTCCAGAAAATAAGCGGCCATAATTGAATAAAAGATCAACACTTCGGTCTCGAAACTTCAAAAAACGTGAGTCGGAATCCGAAGACATGAGAATAAGGCAGTTGACAAACTGGGTAGAGGTTGTGATTTTTGAATACGAGGACCAGGCTAGTAATTCATCACGCATCTCCTCCTCTCCATCCTCCAAAATGCCTTTTGGATTAAGCCTGAGGGCAGCCTGATATCGTTTCAGGGCCAAGGTCTCGGCTCCGACATTTTTAAAGACCTGGGCCAGAGTGTAATTGCGCCAAAACCCATTCCAGGAATAAAACGCACAAAGCACAACGCAAAGTGCCAAAATTGTGTATCCAAAATCTCTAAGCATTTTCCCAACTCTCTCCAACCAGTTCTGCCCATCACCCGTCAATCGCTACTCTTGAAAGCGGCTCCTGGGTTTAAACTGCACCCGTAATTTATCACTGGGGGAAGCTAGGAAAAAGACTATAGATGATATACTCCGACTATGGTTTGTTTTAGGGGGTTTTTTGGCTTTTGGGGCTTTGTGTTTCTTTTGGTTTTTGACCTGAATGCTGAAACCAAAACTCCGGGTGAGATTGTGCAGCGTATGGAGGAGCTGATGCGGGGGCAGACCAGCGTAGCTACCTATGAAATGGTCATTCGTTCCCGGCGTTGGAATCGAAAAATTCGCATGGATGGCTGGAGTTCTGGAACCGAAAAAATGTTTATTCGCATCCTCTATCCCCCACGTGAAAAAGGCGTCACTTTTTTGAAGATTGATCAGCAACTCTGGCAGTATGTTCCGCGGATTGAAAAGATTCTGAAAATCCCACCCTCCATGATGCTCCAGTCCTGGATGGGTAGCGACTTTACCAATGATGACATGGTCAAGGAAAGTTCTCTTTTTGAGGATTACAGCCGCAAGCTTCTCAATGAGGATGAATCCTACTGGGAGCTGGAACTCAAGGCTTTGGCAAAAGCCGCTGTGGTGTGGGGCAAACTACAAGTGAAAGTCCATAAGATTTACGAACTTCCCGTACAGATCCAGTATTTCAACCAAAGGGGCCAACAGATCCGAGAGTTGGCTTACACAGATTTCAAGAAACTCCCTGACCGTTATTTCCCCATGGACTGGACTATGCGTTCCCTGGAAAAGCGCAATCGTAATCGGGTGACCCGCATCCGCGTCCTAAGCATCGAGTTCAATAAAAAGCTTGATGAGGGCCGCATTTTCAGTAAACGCGCCTTGAAACGGATGTCCCGCTAGGTTGTTCAATGCTCCTCAAAATTGCGTGGCGTGAAATTCTGGCAGCAAAACGGCGTAGCAGTCTCACAATTATGCTAAACCTGGTTACTACCATGCTGCTGGCTGTATTCATGTCCCTGATGAATGGAAATCACCGCAAGCTCATGCGCGATTCCGTTGAGGTCTATACCGGCTATATTCAGGTTCAAGGTAAAAATTACCGTGAGAACCCAAGCCCCGACACCCTGATCTTTAATGCAGAGGAGGTTGAAGAAGTCCTTAGAAAAATCCCGGGTGTAAAATCTGTAACCCAAAGGCTAGAAACTTTCGCTCTTTATTTTGCTGGTGATACATCCAAAGGGGCTATGCTAGTTGGCATTCAACCCCATAAAGAATCGGAGTTTTCACGCATCGCCTCAGGCATTGAGGAGGGTGAGTTCCTTAGCGGCAAAGACCGAGCAGAAGTGCTGGTCGGCAGGGACTTCGCTACTCAATTTCACCTACAGGTGGGCGATGAAATGACTTACCTTTCCTCTGCGCTGGATTCATCTATGGCAGCTGACCTCGTGCGGGTCAAAGGCATCTTCAAAACCGGATTCCTCGCCCTGGATTCGGGTATGGTTTTTTTTAACAAGGCCTATGTGGACCAATATTTTCTCTCGGAGGGAATCGCTTCGCATCTTATCGTCCTACCCCAGAAACCGGAACTTTATAAACCCCTGCTACCTGCCATTGTCGACTCTCTGGGAAATTTTGAAGTTGAGGTCATGTCCTGGAGAACACTCCTGAAGTCTCTGGTCCAAGCCCTGAGCTTTGACCGAGTCTGCGGTATTCTGTCCCTGGTGATTTTTGTGCTAGTGATCCTGTTTGTCATCATGATTTATTCCCTGGTCAGCATCTACACCCGTACTCGCGAATTGGGTCTCCTGAGGGCACTGGGTACCACCCCGGCCCAAATTCTTCGCATTTTGTCTCTGGAAGCCCTGATCATGGGATTGATTGGGGTCGTTGCGGGCGGCATTTTAGGGGGTATCCTGTCGTATCTGGGACAGCTTTATCCCATAACGGTCACCAGTATGGAAGAAGCCATGCGGCAATACGGGCTTTCAGCCGTAACTCTGACCACTCTATACTCCACAAAGACAATCTTGGATTGCGCGTCCCTTGTGCTCTTGATGAACTTACTATCTATCGTTTACCCAGCCTATCGACTCAGCTCTCTAAAACCCGTGAACGCCATGAAAAGCACCGCATGATGAGGTTCCTTTTTTTTACACATCTGGCAGCCCTAAACCTATGGAGGCGCCCCAGCCGCACTTGTCTGATCCTGGTTCTGATCAGTGTGGGCCTTTGCGGACTGCTGTTTCTCCAGGGTTTCTACGCAGGCATGGTCACTGACCTGGTTCAAAATGCGATCCTCAAAGACTGCGGTCATATCATCCTTCAAAATACCAAGTTTAAACATGGACGTGAACTGAAACACTCCCTGGATGAGGACAAAATCCTGCGCAAGATTCAGTCTTTGCCCCCATCGGTCCAGCCCGTTTCAAGAATCCTATGTGATGGAATTGCCGCTTCAGCAGGTCGACAGCGCCCCATCGTTTTGATCGGCTTACACTCTCAAAGAGAAAGCGGCGTGACAGAATTGGATAGATCCTTGATCGAAGGGAAATTCTCCATTGAAGAAGGTCAGGCTTTGATCGGCAAGGATCTGGCGGATAAGCTTGATCTTGAACCGGGAAATAAGCTCATCGTCAAAGCCCAAAACCAAAAACAGGAGATCATCTCAGCCGCATTTAGAGTGCAGGGAATCCTCAAAGCTCACAACCCTGGGATTGATCTACTGTCAGTATTTATACCCATTTCGCAGGCTCAAAACCTACTGGAAATGACGGGCAAAACGACCCAGATCAATCTTTTCTTAAGTGACCCCCAAGACATGAACACCCTACGTGATCAACTGAAAACTGAGCTGGGTAAAACGGTAAGAGTCGACACATGGCAGCAGCTTTACCCAGGGTTTGCCATGGCGGAAAACGCATTAGAGATCGTCAATCTAATCTGCTGTATAATCGTTTTTCTGGCGGTTGGCATGGGGATTTTTGACGTAATTCTGGTTTCCATTCTGGAGAGAGTTCGTGAATTCGGAATTCTTTTGAGCCTGGGAACCCCTTTTGACTGGATTCGTCATCTGATTTTTATGGAAGGCCTCATCATGGGTGTTTTAGGTTTTTTTCTGGGTTCCGTGGCCGCTACGGTTCTTCTGCTTTACTTCCAGCAAAACCCAATTGATCTGGGTATCTTTGGAAACGGGCTGAGTGACTTTGGGATGATTCCCAATCTCAGACCGGATCTCCGACCCAGATATTTCCTGATTTCATCGGCCTTTCTGCTCCTTGTGGTTCTCATTACGACCGCAGTCCCACTTAAGATTCTTCGTAAGCTCAATCCGGTGCAATCGATTCACTTTGTCTGAGTCGTGGAGGAAGAAAAGAAGAAGATCATTTCCATCCGTCATCCTACGGCTTGACCGGGGGATCCATCTTCCTCTTGCTCCCATTCCTCTGGTTCTTTAGTTCCGATAGTTCTTCTAGTTCCATATCTCAGTCAATCACTTTACATAAACCACCAGGAATTGTATTTTCAGCCCTACTACCATCTAAATGCTCGCTTTTTTGGGCTTGGATATCATGACTTCCGGTTTTCTTTTAACACATAATCTGCATAAAACTTATGACGGAAACGGCGGAGTGCCTTATCAGGCACTCAAAAATGTCAGTCTCAGTCTGGATCAAGGCGAGTTTACGGTTCTATCCGGACCCTCAGGCTCTGGTAAAACCACGCTTCTGAATCTCATTGGAGGACTGGACCGTCCAAATGAAGGATACGTCTCTCTCAATGGCAAAATGATTAGCGATCTAGATGAGTCGGAGTTAGCTCACTACCGCCTCCAAAAAATCGGATTTATTTTCCAGGCTTACAATCTAGTGCCAGTACTCACTGCTTCTGAAAACATCGAGTACGTCATGGTCCTGCAAGGTGTATCCGAGCATCAGCGCAAGCAAAGAATAGAAAAGGTGTGCGATATTCTTGGAATATCAAACTTGCTCCAAAAAAAACCTGGACAAATGAGCGGTGGCGAACAACAAAGAGTAGCGGTCGCCAGGGCTATTGTGAGTCGGCCTGAGCTGATTCTGGCAGATGAACCCACTGCCAACCTGGATTCTCAAAATGGAGAAAACTTGATGCAACTCATGCGCAGACTTAATAAATTGGAAGGCATCAGTTTTCTCATTTCCTCGCATGACTCCATGGTGGTGGAGCATGCTAGACGAACTATAAAATTAAAGGATGGGGAAATTGTTGAATCAGGGAGTCAAAGAGGAAGAGAAACCACGAAAAACACGAAAGGACACGAAAGGTTAAAAAATCAGGGATCAGAGGAATAGATGAGGAGACAGGAGTCAGGAGAAAGAAAAAAAGAAGAGTATTTCCATCCGTCATCCAAGGAATGAAGAAGAAAGTCACCACCGCATCACCCTTCCCCCACAGCACACGTCATCCTCTGGCTTGATCAAGGGATGACGAAATTTGATTTCCCATTCCGATGATTCTAATCGTTGGGTGGTTCTTACTTATAAAATGTCAAAGGTTCTCCTAGTTTTTATTTTTTTGGCTGGTACTTGCGTTTTTTCGGAAGTTAGCGGGTCTTTTGAGAGCTTTGTACTGAGTACTCGGGATCCCTTCTCTCTGGAGAAGTTGGGTTATTCCTTCAATCGCTTTAGACTTAAATCCCATCGGGATTCAGGCGACAAAAAGTTTTTCAAATTTATTCTGGATCTGGAAAATCGTCTGGGCCGATCCTATCTCAGATCTCCTGGGTTCCAGCCCTTTAAGGCTGCCCCCAATCCACTACCTTTTGATCCTGTCCTGCTTGACGAAGGTGGCAGAGTTTTACACTCGCGCCTGTCTATTTATCGCGCTTACGCAGGATTGCGCCATAAGAGATCCACCCTGACCATCGGGCTGCAACGCCTGCCTCTTGGTGTGGGCCGAATCTGGACCCCTGTGGACGTTTTTCACCCCCTGGATTCTTTCGCTCTTGAAGGCTCTGAGCATTCCGGTGTCGCTGCTGTTAACCTGGAGTACTTCCCATCCAACCTGTCCAAGGCACAGGCCATGCTGACTTTGGGTAATGGTGGAGAACTCAATAAAATCGGAGTGCATTATAAATCCTTTTTCAAGGGTATAGACGGTGGGATCAGTTTCTTGCGTTCGCGTGAGTTCAAACTCCTTGCTTATGAAGCAGAGGCCAATTTAAAGCACACCGGGATTGAAGTTCGCAGTGAGGGAGGAGTTTTTTGGGATCCGTATGGAGATTCTGACTTCAGAGGCATTCTGGGAGCAGACTATGGATTTCCAGGCCAGGCTGTCATTGCCCTTGAGTTTTTTTATAATGGCTCAGGGCATTTCCATGCGCGGGACTACTCCCCTGGTTCGCGAGGATTACCTTATGCCGGTAAAGGAAGGCAATATCTAGGTTCCCTCTTTGTCTATCCCGTCGAAACCCATCTCAACCTCAGTCTTTTAGGCATCCAAAACCTCGGGGATAAGAGCCGCTTTCTATCCGCTAGCCTGGACTACACCCTGGGTGATTATCAGAATCTCAGACTGGGAGTTATGAGCTATGATGGGTCAGGAGTTTCAGAATATGGCCCATTGCCCACCACTGTATTCCTTAATTATGGATGGTTTTTTTAAAGGATTTAGGCCTTCACGGAAAAAGTTCCCTGAGGGTTATCATGCAACTTTCCACCGATTCTTTCCTTGAATTCCAAAGTCTTAAACACCTCTGAGGGAAACTTAAGCTTGGCTTCCAGTTCTAAAAATCGATGCAGACCGGTTCCATAGGGATAATCCCTGCGATACAAAAGCCCCGTGGCTTCAGTCTCAAATCCCTGGGCATCCAGGAAACAATACTCTACCCAGGTGGCATGACCTTCGGCATCCTCCAGGTCCAATTTCTTTTTCAGTAACCGCTGTCGCCCTACATCCTTCACAGGCCACGAGTCCACTTGACTCCTTCTATGGGATTTGAACACAGAGAGCAATTCATAGGTTTATCCTAACTCTAACAATACCGAAAATAGAACACTGCCTGATTTTAAACGTTGGATTTCCAACGGTTTATAGAGGTAAAGTCCTCCACAAAAGGAAAGGCATACAATTTATCTCTTAATAATGAACTTTTTGTACGACTTGTCGGTCACCTCAGTTTTAACTCCTCTTGGCATGCTTCTTGTTAGTAAGGGGGTGACATTTGAATAGGGTCGGGAACTTTTTGGAAGCGGCAACCTTTAGCCTCTGGCTCCCGCCAGCGGTTTACTGTGCTACTACTGCGTACGCTCTCTAATGTTCACAGAGTTCCCGGTTGAAAATCTTGTGCGCTCCCAATTACAGGATTTTCGTTTAGCCGCCCAATCGGGTTCCCGGCTCTTGTCATTTGTTGGCCTTCGGTTGCGGAGGTTTTTTTTTACCCTTATAATAAAGCTATCGACCCACTAACCAGACAAAACCATGGATCAATTATTTTTCACCACCGTGATTTTTTCAACCTGCTTCTTTTTCTTAAGTATTGGGGTGCTCATCTCCGGAAAATCCATTCAAGGGTCCTGCGGAAGGCGATCCTCCGACCCTGACGACCCACATGGCAACCTCGATTGCCTCTGTGAAAAAACTGGTAATCCAGATGCCTGCTCAGGCATCAGTGAAGAAGAACTCATCGGCGCCATGCAACGCGCCAAACAAGCCGATAACGAGGTACCGGATTTATCTAAGAGGCTGTAAGGCCCAAAGATGAAGAGAAGAGATCTAACCACGAAAAACACGAAAGGCAACTATAGATCCCGTCATGGTCAATTCCTGACTACCGGATCAAGTCCCAATGTTTCCATTGTACCGATTGTTGCCTCTTGTCTTCTCACCCTTTCGTGTTTTTCATGCCTATCGTGGTTCTTCTTCTTCCTCGACTTCTTCATTCCTCAAAACTTTTCACTATTTTGAAATCCCCACCTCCATCCCGTGAAATAAGAACATAATCCACCTTGGGTATGCGTGTTTTCAGGTAAATCTCGGCCTTTTGAGACCCCAGAAGCATAGCGATCGTGGCGTAGGCGTCCACCGTCTCACAATCTTTGCCCAGTATGGTAGCGCTCGCCAAATCCGTCTGACGAGGTCGACCCGAACGTGGGTCAATAAAATGCGACCACCTCCTGGAGTTTTCCTCTCGATAATTCCGGTAGTTTCCTGAAGTCGCCACTGCCCCCGCTGAAAGCTGTAAAACCTCGATCAGATCTCTGGGGTCCGCACCATGATCCGGCCTAGATATACCGACCTTCCAGGCCTTTAACGAAGGCGAAAGCCCTTTGACACGGATCTCCCCTCCAATCTCCACCAGATAGGACTCTACTGCTTTCGATTCAAGCAGACCTGCGATTTGATCCACACCAAAACCTTTGGCAATTGAACTCAAATCAATCTCAAGCTCAGGGTGAGTTTTTCTAAGCTGGTTTTGCAAGCTGAGGTCCAATTTATTAAAACCAGTTTTTAATAGGAGATTTGAAAGGTCTACTGAAGAAGGGCTTGAAGTGGGTCCAGCAGGGCCAAACCCCCATAGGTTCACCAGCGGTTGAACGGTGATATCAAATATGCCGCTAACGGACTCTGAGAGTTCCACAGAGTGTTTAACCAGGCGGTAAAGCGCCGTGGAAACAGAGAAAGACTCTGTGGAACGATATCGATTGAAGCGCGTGATCTCGCTGTCGTTGAGATAGGTGGACATTGAATCATTTACCGCTTGCAGACTCCGTTCGATTCCCGCCTTCCAAGCCATCTTCTCCTTGGATTCTGGAGGTTTGAAGCGCACGGTATAGGACGTACCCATTGTGCGTCCACTGATGGTTCTAAATTCGCTCTTGGAGGGTAGAAAGGAATAGAAAAACAGAATCAGCAAGGTCAGGAATAGAACCTGCTTCCAGTCGAGAGTCGGAGTTCTCACACCAAAATGTCTAGTAACTTAAAATTCGTCCAAGCGAATCATGTCTTTTTCGACCCCGAGGGAATCGAGCATTCCCAGCACAGCATTTAGCATCATGGGCGGACCGCAAAGATAGTATTCGATCTCCTGGGGGTCCTCATGCTTGCTTAGATATTCATCAAGAAGAACCTGGTGAATGTAACCTGTGTACCCTTCCCATTTTTCATTGGGCAAAGGGTCCGAGAGCGCGACATTATACTTAAAGTCTGGGAAACCCTTCTCAATGGACTTAAAGTCGTCATCATAGAACATCTCTCGACAACTGCGGGCTCCATACCAGAAGGTGGACTTACGCTTGGTCTTCTCTGTGTGATAGAGATGAAATAGATGCGAACGCATAGGTGCCATGCCGGCTCCCCCACCTACAAAGCACATCTCACGCTCAGTCTCCTGAAGAAAAAACTCGCCATAAGGTCCAGAGACATAGACCTCATCACCGGGTTTTAAGTTAAAGATATAAGAAGAGGCAATCCCGGGAGGAACATCGTTTCTTCCCGGTGGCGGTGTGGCAATTCTCACATTTAGCATCACCATCTGACCCTCGGCCGGATGATTTGCCATAGAGTATGCGCGAAAACAAGGCTCATCATTTTTTGCCTTATAGTCCCAAACTTTAAATCGATCCCAATCCTCGTGATACTCTTTTTGTACGTCAAACTCCGTGTATGAACACACATACTTGGGAATATCAATCTGAATATAACCACCGTTTTGAAATTCCATGGTTTTTCCGTCCTGAAGGTCAAGAACCAATTCCTTGATAAAGGTGGCTACGTTATCATTTGAGCGCACCTTGCAACGAAATTTTTTGATCCCAAAGACTTCTGCCGGGACAACGATATCCATGTCACTCTTAACCTTGACCTGACACGCCAAACGCACGTTATCACGCTTCTCACCACGCGTTAAATGCCCCTCTTCTGTAGGCAAAACATCACCCCCACCCTCAATAACACGGCATTTACACATGGCGCAGGTTCCCCCGCCGCCACAAGCAGAGGGTAAGAGGATATCCTGCTCGGTGAGAGAAGTGAGAAGAGTATTACCTGGAAGACAGCGGGCCTCCTTCTCACCATTATTAATGGAAACCGTCACGGCTTCTGATGATACAAGCTGAGCATTTGCGATATTCAAAAGAGCCACCAGAGCCAAGATAATGACCAGGAAGACTACAATACTTAAAACAATGGTTTCAGTCCCCATAATTCAGTCTCCTAGAGGTTTATTCCGGCAAAGCCCATGAAACCCATAGCCATGAGTCCGGTCGTGATAAAAGTAATTCCAAGTCCCCTGAGCCCCACAGGTACATTAGAGTAGCGTAGTTTCATGCGAATGGCAGCCAGAGCGATGATGGCCATGGCCCACCCAATTCCTGACCCAAAGCCATAAACCGCAGACTCTATAAAGCCATACTGCCTCTCTACCATAAACAAAGAACAACCCAAAATAGCGCAATTTACGGTAATAAGCGGCAGGAAAACTCCCAACGCCGTATATAGGGCGCGAAAAAACTTGTCTAAAATCATCTCCAGCAATTGGATCTGTGCTGCAATCACAGCGATGAAAGTAATCAAATTCAAGAAGCTCAAATCAAGTTCAGCGTAG
>CAZRLV010000054.1:0-13742 GCA_964600955.1 uncultured bacterium | reverse complement strand
CTGAACTCTTTTTGCGTCATTTCACGCATCAAAATTGCGGACCGGATAATTCGTGGACAGAAACCCTACCCCTCTCACTTCAAAATGAAGAAGTTCAAAAAATTATTCGAGAGGAAAGCCAATTTTGGAAGGAATGGGACGCTTCAGTTCGACAAGTGAAAAAACGTCCTCAGGGGCTAAAGAATGGAATGGAGCGCCTACCAATCAAGTCGCATTCCCAAAAATTCAGGACGCTCTACCCAAAATCAAAAAAATAGCCCGGAGTCCATCGCAAAATAGCGGTCACCCCTTGGGCCATTCTTCCCCGTAGGGGGCGGGCATGCCCGCTCCACAATCCATTGTTTCCTCTGTCTCCTCTCCCATGCGTCATCCTCGGTTGAGGCATGCCTCAACCCTACATTCCGGATCCAGGAATTCAGCCACTTGGAACCAAACCCAACCGCGTCATCCTGAACTTGATTCAGGATCCGGGGGTTTAGACACGGGGAATGTGAAGAAAGAGAAGATGGTGTGAATCGAGTTCAGCATGACGGTATTTTGGGGCATTCATGCACTTCTTCGGCTTAACTTAATGACATTGAGATCGGGGTCTGGAATGACGGGGATGGATACCCCCCACCCTATTTCAAGAGTTGTTTAAGAAGCGGGCGAAATGCTTTTTTGTCACGGGTCTTCATCAGGTAGCGTAAAATACCTTCACGATTCTCGTCCGTAATCTCAATCCCCTCTGATAGCGCATGATAGGCGTGCTTATTCTTTTCAAAAGCCCACTGGATACGATCTAGAGCTTCAGCGGTGGTGGGTTTGACGGCTTCGATAAGAATTTTCATTACCTTATCACGCTGATCGGAGGTGGGAATTCCCTCAAATCCAAATGCCAGATAGGCTACTTTGCCCTTGCCATAAGTATTGAGAAGCCCAGCGGGTCCCTGACCCTGGTAGGTAAACAAAACCTCGACAGAGCTGCCGGTACCTGCATCTATCTCGATCACATCCGGCCATCGTTGATTGTTGGCACTATCTCCTCCATCAAGCTGAAAATTCAAGCCCTGTCCCTGAATCGTTTTTACCGGTGAAACATCCTTGAGATAGCGTGCTCCAAGCACTCTGGGGTAGAAACTGGAAAAACGTAAACCGAAACCTACGTCCTGCCCAGAGAGAATCAGTCGTCCGCCATGCAAAACATAATTTTCCACAATTTCCTGCTCGGTCCCATTCATAATCTCTGAGCCCTGTGAGTTTCTACCGCTAAACCACACTACGTAGCGAAAACCGGAAATCAAATCCTCGGAAATATGTTTTGTGATATGGAAGTCATGAGAATTGGCCACAAGACTGGCAATATAGTAATTTTCATGGGTCTTATTCTGATCGTGGTCCACGATTAAAAACGGGGGCACTCCTTTGAGGGGGATAGCAACTCGTAGATCAGACTGAGCCGTAAAGCTAATTTTCTGGGGTTTGAAGCCAAGTCCCCTGACCTTAACGGTGTAATTTCCGGCTGGTACAACTGTCTGTAGCACGCCACCCTGAGTTTCTCCTCCCGAGAGAGGGGCATTTAGGAAGGATATACGAGCCTCATGAGCTACGCCGTGTTCATCCCTGGCTTCGAAGGTTACCGTGTAATGCGGGGTTTTTTTCAAAACAGTATTGATCGTTAGGGTCTGCTTGGCCTGAATTTCAAGATTCAAGGTCTTCGAGAAATAACCAAAGGCAGTAATTGTAATCTCGTACTTCCCCGCAGGTAGCGAAATTACGGCTTGGCCGTTGGTGTTTGTACGATAGACTCGATTTCCTTGAGAAATCTTGATGGTTGCGATTTGATCACCAGAGTCAATATGAAGCTGGGCTTTTCCCCCCGTGAGAATCATCTGAACCGCCTGATAAGCATCTACTCGACCCGAGCCATATGCGTTGTCCTTACCAGGTTCCCCGAGTTCAATAGCTGATTCTTCCAGGATTTCTTTTACACGACCCAGACTCAGGTCGGGCTCAGCCTGTAACATCAAGGCTACGACACCCGCTACATGCGGAGTAGCCATGGAAGTCCCGCTCATGAGTTGATTAGCCTCTCCGGGTTTGGCAGAAAATATATCCACTCCCGGAGCTGTAACATCAGGTTTGGGATAAGTTTGCCCCAAGTAGTCTACAGGGCCTCTGGAGGAAAAAGCTGCGATTTTATCGCGTACATCCGTGGCCCCAACAGCAATGACCTCTGGATACCCTCCGGGTGCATTGATGGCTTTACGTCGCTGGCCTGAATTACCCGCTGCGAAAACTGGAATGATGCCTAGCGATACCCAGGTATCCGTAATGTCCTGCCAACCATCATTGAAACGAGCCCCCCAGGAATTAGACACGACTCTTGGAAAATCGGCCGTATCTGGATTTCCATCGGGATCGGCCATCCATTGCATGGCTTCCATAATGGCCGCCACTGTAGTCGCACCCTTATCACCGAAAATTTTCCCCATAATTAGTTTCGCACCCGGTGCCACTCCAATCTGACGTCCATCAGAGGTTCCACCCAGGATTGTGCCAGAAACATGTGTCCCATGACCATTCCCATCATTTGGCTGATTATCTTCATATTCTGAAATAAAATCTCGGGTTTTTATAACTTTTCCCTGAAGTGCCGGGTGTCTGAGGTCCACCCCGGAATCTAGAACGCCCACCACCACTCCATCCCCATTGATTCCCAGATCACTCCAAACTTTATCCGCACGAATTTTCGAGAGACCATAGGTCATCTCAGGTGAATCAAGAAGCTTCTCAGCGATACGCTCAATGGGGTCAAAAATTCTGATCTCAGAATCCAATTCCATGCGTTTGATATCTTGCCTGCGAGTCAGCGACCGAATAAAGGTCTTTGAGGCAGTCAGTATCATGGCATTATTGACCCAAAGGCTAAGCGCACGCTTTACCGGGGCCCCTTTCTTGGCCAGGACCTGAAACTCTTTGAGTAAGGCTTGCTGAGCTGCGCCGGCAATCTTCATTTTTTGCTTCTGAACTGCAGAAGGACGCATCCCTGCGTATTGAGATAGAGCCTTGCCACTGGTTTTAAACCTTAGAATCACGGTGATCTCTGAGTCGGATCTGGAATCCATTAGGGATTCTTGCAAAGCCTCATCAACAATAGGGGCAGCCATCAGGGAGGCCGCATTGAAAAAGGTCAAAATCAAAAACCAGAAAATATTCACAAGAGTCCTCCTCAATCAAATGACAAAAACACAGCCACGAAGACTAGGTGGAAGTATAAAGATAAATTCCTCGATGTCCAGGGTAATATCATCAAAATCTAAAACTAAAAACTCTTGACGATTTGGATTAATTTCTTATGCTGGTAAAGTTGGTTTTTTGTGCCCTGGATTGGGCATTGTGGAGGTATGAATTTGTGAAAAAATTGTTATCTTTGGTTTTAAGCGCTTTGATTCTGGTGCCTGGGTTCGCGCAGCCCAATGTGGGTAAGGACTTGCGTTTGGCCTTGGAGTCGCAGGCGAAGAAAATTTCCGTCATCTTGCGTTTTAAAGACCCTCAGTGGACAAGGTCGCAAGAAACCCCCGCGCAAATCCAAAAGCGCAAAATGTCTTGGGTCCGTTCATCACAAGCCAAGCTCGCTTCCGACCTGAGTCCAGCCATAAAGACCATGGAAAGTATTGAGCAAGCCATTCCCCTTTGGGTGAATCACTCTCTGATCCTAACAGCCTCACCTGGGGAGATTAAGGAAGTTTTGCAAAGTGAAAACATCCTGAGTGCCAGGCTGGATCGAGAGATGAGGTTTCTGGAGCCACCTATGAGAAGATCTGGCTTGGATTCCTCAGCCATAGAATACACTTATGGGCTTAAAAACCTTCGAGTGCCAAGGGTTTGGAGCGAGCTGGGAATTACCGGCAAAGGTGTTCGTGTAGGAATCTTGGACTCAGGGCTTGATTCCAGTCATCCAGATTTCAAAGATCGGGTATTGATGAGCCGGGATTTTGCCTCGGGCTATGAAGATGATCAGCCTAATGATGGGAATGGTCACGGCACTCATTGCGCCGGAACCCTGGGAGGAGGGTCTAGTTCGGGCAGAGCTATTGGTGTGGCCCCAGGAGTTCAGTTCTTGGTGGGTAAGATTGTTGATGATACGGGGAGTGCTGGGATGTCCTCGATCATGCGTGGAATGCAGTGGATTGTGGATCCCGACGGGAATCCTGAGACGCCAGATTTTCCTCGGGTGATCTCAAACTCCTGGGGGATTCGGGGAAATAATGATGATTTTGAAGAGATCATTAAAACCTGGAAAGAATTAGGAATCATTCCTGTTTTCGCGGCCGGGAATACGGGTCCCAATCCTTCCACCGTCTGGAACCCCGGGATTTTGACTTCGGTGATTACGGTGGGAGCGGTGAACGAGGGGGATAGCATCGCTTCTTTTTCTTCTCGCGGGCCCGTGCGCTACCAAGGAAAAACCTATATCAAGCCCGATCTTACGGCTCCGGGAGTGGGAGTTTATTCGGCTTTGATCGAGGGAGGCTATGAGCGAAGAAGCGGCACTTCTATGGCCACACCTCATATAGCGGGAGTCGTGGCGCTTATGCTTGAGGCTGACCCGGATCTGGATTTTGAGCGCGTTCGTGAGTTATTGGTTTCAAGTTCAATAGATTTTGGTAATCCGGGACTGGATTCAAGCTATGGAGAGGGGCGGGTGGATGCCTATCAAGCTGTTCTGCTGACCCTGAATGGGGGACGGGTTCAGTTACAGGTGAACACCCCGGAGCCGGGAATGCAGATGAAAGTTATCATCGGCGCTAAAACCTATTTTCCCGGTGAAGATGGAAACCTGGTTTTCCATCTCCCGCAGGGAGAGCAGGAGTTACGTGTAGAGTCCTATGGGCTTTTAACCCATTCACAGCGCTTCAGTTTAAAAAAGGGACAGAATCTAAATCTTGGGGTCGAGATGAATTGGGCTCCAAAAATTCCCATGAGCTTTGAGACAAAAAATGCTGAGGGTCGCCCCATTTCGGGATGGATTGAGTTTCTTGAAACCCCACTGGAGATTGAAAAAACCAATGGGAGTCCGTTGAATTTAGAGCTTCCCCAGGGGAGATATAAAATACGGGTGGGTGCCAAAGGACATAAAACCATCACTAAGCCCCTGACAACTTCCCCGCATGCTAGCAAGGTATTTGTCTTGAGCAAGTTGGCGAGGGTTCTACTGGTAAATCAGGATCGTTCGAGCAATTATAGCGAGTTTTACCGCGAAGCTCTTGATCAAGCGGGTCTGGAATTCCAGTTGGAGTCTAAGATCAGCGAGTCCGACCTCATGCCTTATGAATCCGTTCTCTGGTTTAGCGGCGATTCCTCGTACGGGGCATTAAACAAGCGTGAGCAGGCCATGTTAAGCCGTTATGTTCAAAGCGGGGGCGCGTTGATTCTCACCGGACAGGATCTTGGGGTGCATTTTTCCTACCGTAATTTATTTTCATCCAGAGTTCTAGGAGTTAGTCTCGTTGAAGAGGATATTTCGCCCAGTTCTCTCTCAGGTGAGGGTTTTGAGTTTGAGCTCAACGGGGGAGATAGCGCTGACAATCAGAATTACCCTGACCTAGTGACCCTGAGCCGTCAGGCCAGTGACTCAGCCAGAGTCCTATTTTCTTATGCGGGCCAGGGTGGGGCTGCTGTGTTCAATTCTTACGGTGAAGGAAAGTCCGTCTACCTGGGTTTTGGTCTGGAGGGAGTTCGAGGTGCTAAGCTGCGCTTAAGAATCCTGAAGCATTTATTGGCCCTGGTTCAGCCAATGTCTCACCAACGCCTGAGTCGTTTGAACTGGGCTTATCTGCATGACAAGGCCTTGTATGAGGAGCTACTAGCAGGATTTTTGATGGAGTTCAATCATCCTGATCTCGCAAAAGCCATCTCCACATGGCAGGACAAGTCGGCCTTCAGGCCCCTGTTAAAAAGGCTTCAGGCACAGGGGATCGGTGAGTTAGGAATTCGCGAATGAAGTTGCCGCTTATCCTGGTAGCTTCACTACTCATCGCTTCCTTAAATGCGGCTCCGTCCTTGGATTCGGATTTGATCGAGGCCCTTCAAGGGGGTAAAGCCGAGTCCCTTACAGTCATTGCAAGTTTTGCCAGGCCTCCCGCTACCCTCTCAACAACAAACTATCAAGCTCTACGTCTGGCCCGCGAGAACTGGACTCGCAAGAGTCAGTCGGGGATTTTGAAGCGGCTCAGAGAAAAAGCGCTAGTTTTTGATTCGGTCTTGAAGGTGGAATCTCTATGGATTAATAATTCGGCGATTATTAGCGCGTCTCCGTCCATCATACGCGAAATTTTGGATCAAGGTGAAATTCTGTCTTTAAGCCTGGACCGGGCAGTGAGACTTGAAGAACCCATCAAGGATAGGACATCAGGCCTTTCGCAAACGGACCATCTGACTTACGGCCTGGAGATGATCGAGGCACGAAGGGTTTGGGAGGACTTTGGAGTGAGCGGTGCAGGTGTAACCGTGGGCGTTCTTGACACCGGTTGGTCCGATCATTTGGAGTTTCGCAATAGGGTCGCGATCTCCAGGGACTTTGCTTCCTCTTATGCACAAAATGTCCCGAATGATGGACATGGGCATGGGTCGCATGTCATGGGGACTATCGGGGGCGGAAAGCTCTCAGGTCAATCGATTGGTGTGGCTCCTAGGGTTCGTTTCGTGGTCGCTAAGATTTTTGATGATCAGGGCAGCGCCACTACTGCTGGAATCCTACGTGCCATGCAATGGATTGCGGACCCGGATGGAGATCCATCCACCCCGGATCATCCGGCTGTGATTAACAACTCCTGGGGTTCTCCGCTGGGTGGTGTCGTGGATGAAGCTCGTTGGGAAGCCATCCAGACCTGGCGAGATCTTCAAATTTACCCGGTCTTTGCGGCTGGAAACTCAGGACCATCGCAGGGCACGATTGTGGCTCCGGGGGCCTATCCGCATGCCTTGGCTGTAGGGGCGGTCGATGAAAATGACAAGATCACCTGGTTTTCTTCACGCGGTCATGTGACCTGGGACGGGGTCAAAACCCTTAAACCCGATATTTCCGCCCCCGGTGCCTGGATCTATTCCGTAGACCATCGCGGTGGATATATTCAATTGAGCGGAACCTCCATGGCGGCTCCGCATGTGGCAGGCACCGTGGCGCTTTTGCGTGAGGCGCGTTCAGATCTGAGCGTGGACGAAATCGATGAAATTCTATTTAATTCCTCTAAAGATCTTGGAGTTCAAGGGCCAGATGCAGTTTATGGACGAGGTCGGCTGAATGCCTTCGAGGCTGTGAAACTGGCCAGATCTGGAGGAAAAATCCAGGTTCAAATCAAGAATGCCAGGCAGAAGGTTTTCATCACAGTGGATCCTGGGTTAAGGGTTATTCAGCCAGATGATGATGGATTGGCTGAATTTCTGCTTCCTGAAGGGAGTTATGAGCTTGAGTTTTCTTCTTTTTGGAATCAGACCGAGAAGCGCGAACTCACGCTGAAGGCGGGTCAGGTTCTTCCCCTAAAGATAAGCATGAGACCGGCGAAGTTAATTCAGGCGAAATTTCAGGTGGTTTCCCCATCCGGTAAGCCTCTTGCTACGAGCTTTAGTTTTTCTGAAATCCCACTGGAAGGGGGCAGCAGTGCCTCTGGAAGTTTTGAAGTTCGACTGCCTCGGGGAGAGTATGACCTGCAGGTTAAAAGCCGTGGTTATCGCAGTAAGCTCCTTGCATTTAGGCTTTCAGACGATGACTCCTTGATCAAAATAAAGCTGGAGCCGCTACCTCCCTTGCTTTTGGTGGATGGAGATCAGCAAGATGATTATGAAGTCTTTTACAGAGAGGGACTTGAGGGATTACAGGTAGATTATGATCCGGCATTGTTTGATCATCTACCGAATTTGGAAGAAGCTCTGGGCTACCATACCATCCTATGGTTTACCGGCGATGCCAGGCGGCGCATCCTTGACGAGTCGTCCCGGCTTTGGATTCGCTCCTTTCTTCAAGAAGGTGGTTCTGTCATTTTAACGGGACAAAACATCGGCTCGACCCTGCGTTCCACGCGTTTTTTCTCCGAGGTTCTGGGTGCACGTTATCTCTATGACAGCTCACCCGTACGTCAAATCAAGGGACGGGGGCTGAGCTTCCAACTCGACGGAGATGCGTCTGCAAACAATCAGGTCTCTCCCGATGTCATTGAGGTGGCGGATGACTCCCCTCAGGTTTTGTTTCGCTATAGCGGGGGTGGCCCGGCTGCCCTGGTCAACCGCTATGCCAGTGGTAAAGTCATCTATCTGAGTTTTGGATTTGAAGGAATTGACGGTGCGATGACTCGTAAAAAGGTGATGCAGACTCTACTCTCAGCCCTCCAACCGGACCTGGTTTCACTCCTCGAGCAGATAGAAGCGACCTATCCCAGTAGGCCTCTTTTACACCGCTACTTAATGGGTCGTTTGTCGTTGAGCTTAGACAATCGAGACCAAATCCTTGAGATTTTGCGAGGCAAAAAAGACAAATCCCCTTTCAGGGGACTTCTACAGCGACTCCGACTCCAGCATTGAAAGATGGCTCTGCCAAGTCCGTCTTTGGGTCTTGAAATTGATGTCAAAAGATCATAGAATTTCAGCGATTTTGTATGGGCCAATGAACCTATGGGTTCTTTCGGATTGGGGAGAGGTGGATTCGTGTCTCGCAAATGGCTTTTATTTTCATGTGTTTTTTCCGTTTTGTTTTTTGTGCAACTAAGCCCCTTCAATTTTCGGGATTTTCTTGAGAAGGGATTGAAGAAGGCTGGAAAGGCCGTTGCGGTGGCTGCGGTGATTCGCAAAATTGCCCCTGAGATGAATAATTTGATCAATGGGTTGTTATTAAATAACGGCGCGGCCGTGAAGCAAACAACCAAAGTCGTACCCCTATTTAGTTTTGGCGATCGTACTGCTGTGGGAGGGGCTCAGGTTTCAGGTCCTGAGGGTCAACTGGCCAAAGTTCGGGCTGTGTTTCAGATTGACGGACGTTTTCAGCGTGGAAAATTCAGGGTTAAAGCCTTTGTTCCCACGACCTCCTCTACCAAGCTAAAACGAGTCACCGGGGTCGGGGTTTCGGCTCTGGTTGATTACCATGTACGATAAAAGCACCATTGGTTTTTTCAAGCAAAGATTTGGGGAGCATCTGGGTCGTAATGACTGGGATAGTCTTCAAGAGCAGGTTTTTTGCGAGTTTCTTTTGCGCCATCAAAAAGATATTCTTGAGTCGCGGGGTCGGTTTCTAGATGGCTTCGTAGGGCAAATGGATGTCAATGAACTGCGTACAGCCAAGGAGCATCTGGGAGCCAATGGCAGTCATTCCATGGTAATCGGGGATGAATTGGGTTTCATTTATCAGACCTATCCCAAATGCAGTTTTTCCTTCTATTCACGACAAAGTATGGATCATGCCGCCAAACTTGGAGTCAAAAAGGCTTCTCTGCTGGAGGAAACCACATGGACTGGGGTAGAATTTAAAAAGGTCATCGTTTTGCAGCTTATGTCTCAGCTCAAGGCCAGGAAGAAAGTTCAGGAGCTAGGGGCTTATCTGGGGCAGGTTTTCAAGTCCCTTAAAAAGAATGGTGAGCTGCTGGTTGTAGATCGGGTAACCTATCAAGATGATTTTCTTTCACATTTTGTCTCTTTAGGTGCGGAGATCAAGTCGATTCAACAATATGGTCCGCTGGATTTTATGCTTTGCATTTTGCCTTGAGTGCATCTCGGGGCTTGTCGCCGCCGAGGGTGGCTCACAGTTTCAGCTACGTTATAAACCACGGCTTAAAGAGTCTATCTACAGTTATTTTTCCAGGGCAGAGACTCTGTTTACGAACCTGGATTTTCAAAAATATGTCTCCAGCCGCTCCGAAGCTTATGTGGGTTTGAAGACCTTAAAAACTCTTGAGAATGGGCATCTGGTTCAGCAGGCTTCAGTACAGGCCGGAAAGATTGTGATCAATGATCAGGTTTATTCCCATCCGGCGCTGGGGCATCGTGTGGACTATGTGCTGGCCCCCTGGGGAGGGATTCCCAAAGCCATTGGCACAGGCTATCAATACCAGATTAAGAACCTGCAGTTAGTGCTTCCTAAAAAACCGGTTTCTGTGGGGACTTCATGGATTGTGACTTTTCCTGCGACTCCTGATTTTCCAGCCCCCACAGAGGTGTATTACGAGGTGACCAATATTGTGGGTAATCTCGTAATTTTGCATGCCGGAGTCAATATGGAAGACGTGGGTGTGGGAAAGAAGCTGAAAATTACCGTAAAGGGCCAGTCTCAGATTATTTTCAACGCTGAAGAGGGATTAATGGTTCGCAATGAATCCAATCAGTATGTAGACGGTGCGCGCCCCTCCAAGGAGGGAACCCGTAGCACGCGCATGAATGTAAACTCCATCTTGGAATTACAGTTTTAAGACTTGCAACTTTCTATAGCAACTCCCGTATAAACTAGAGGATAGGTTCTGGGGGTATCCCCTTGGGGCCTGGATTTGTGCTAAATAGGCAGATAACAACGGGAAACGGTTATGAAACATCTCCAAAAATTGGCAGTTTTGATACTTTTTTGTCTGGCTCTTCCTCAAGGAGTTGCCAGAGACTATATCACTCAGGAGCAACTTAGTTCTGCGACGGTGATTGACCTTCCAGGAAGAATCAAGATTAATTCTGAGCGCGAGCGAAATCCTGAGAATATGGCTGCTCATACCCTCAGCACAGTTTCAACGCTGCTTACCGAGTATTCCGGGTTAACTCTGGGGATGGTTGGAGGAGTGGCAGCTCTGGGGTTTATGGGGGTTATTTCGGCTCCCATCGCTGTTTTGACTGCAGCCGCAGTGGGAGGATTGGCACTGGCAGGCATACAGTCCGGGGGTTCGAATGCACCCGTGGGCTTAAGTCAGATGAATTATGGGCATCAAGGCAAAGGCAGACCCCCGGTTTATAATGCTTCCTCAACATTTCAACGAGACGGCGGGGTGAGAGGCCTGCTGGGTATTTCTCAAGAGAATCGATTCAGATATCCCGTTGGAAGTTCAGGGGTTTCCACTCAAATGCGGGCCCCGGTGCATGTAAATATGGGATTTCCGCATGTCTCCAATACCGTGGGTCGCGGATACGGGTTCAATGATTATAACCGAGGCTATTCCGATGCTTCACCCATCTATTCAGGAAATCGTGGCCCTTCTAATCCACAGGCGTCTCCCTCGGGTGGTTCTTCAGCAAGTCCAGGATCTCCTTATAACTCCGGGTTTGGACCCTCTCCGGCCCCAGGATATTATGACCGCAGAGGGCGTGAAACTCTAGGAAACTTCTTTCCACGGCTCGATGGTGCCGGGGTTCAAGGGGGATCTCGCGGGACCCGAGGTGAGCGTCAAAGAATTCCAGGACCTTGGTGGTCAGGCCCCGGTTATGATCGAAATTGGCAGCAGAACTCGTATCAACCTCGTTCCAGACTCTCTCAAAGTTGGCAATATACTCCGGGCAATACCTGGAGAGCCACCTCACCTCAGGGCAGGATGTTTCGGTATCCTGGTCGTGGATTCGGCGCACCGGGAGCGGGTAGGCCCCCCAGACAACAGATTCAGCCCATTCCGCTCCCCTCAGGACCGCAGTATGGAGGACAGCAGTCCGGCAATCGAGCTTTTCCCGGTGCCGAGCTCCCCGATCCATTTGAATTCAAGTTCCACAGACCTCGGCAGGGATATGATCTAAGTCCCAACCTAAACTACCCCATGGGCCGTGCTTATCAGGCTCCTGGGCTACCGGGAAATTTTCAGCGAACCTTTGTCACTCCGGTTCCCGGAACATTAAATCAAGGATTTCAACCGCAGCCTTTCAATTCCGGGCAGGTTTTTCCAGCCGTATCAGGCGCCACCCCGCCTCAGATTCAACCCATGGGACTGGTACAACCCCAAGGGCTGAACACCATGGTTCGACCGCCAGAGCCCATAAGAAAACCCGTTGAGAGAGTGAATCCGATTGCCTCGCCAGAACAGACTCAGGCCAGGCATGAGGCTTCGGATCAGGCGCAAGAAACCATCCTTGAAAATGAAGCCGGTTTTTTACAAGGAGCCATGGCTCCCGGCAGCAGTGGCTTTGATCACAAGCGTTTAAGCAAGCTTGAGGCCGACCGTCAGGAAGCCTATAAAAACCTGATTAAAGCCATGAAGATTCAGGATGAGAAAAAGCAAAAACATTGGCTGGATCGTTATCAGTCGATTTTAAAGGACATTCGTTCCTTAACGAAATAAACTTGGTTCTCGCATGGACAAGCAGGGCGTGTGAGCCTTATCCTGTATCCCCATGCGCAAAACTAAAATTGTTGCCACGGTAGGCCCTTCCTGTTGGGAACCTGAACTTCTGCGAGATATGATCCTTAAAGGGGTCAATGTTTTCCGGCTCAATATGTCCCATGCTCTCCAGGAGAATGTGAGCAAAAGGGTTTCAGATATCCGCGAGCAGGCCATGGAAGTCGGCCGCAACGTGGCCATCATGATGGATGTCCAGGGCCCAAAAATCCGCGTGGGCATGTTCAAGAATGGTCAGATTGAACTGGAAACGGGCCAGACCTTCACCTTTGATCAGGATCCCCAGGAGGGTGACAACAACCGGGTAAACACCACCTACAAGACCGTCCATAAAGATGTCAAACCCGGAGATTTGATCCTCCTCGATGATGGCAAACTTGAGGTCGTGGTTCAAGACGTTCAAGACGATAAGGTCATCACCGAGGTGTTGGTTGGGGGGACTCTTAAGAATAAAAAAGGGATGAATCTACCCGATGTGAAAATTGGTCTTCCTCCTTTGACTGAGAAGGATATCAAGGATCTCAAGCTCGGCTGTACGCTCGATATTGATTATGTGGCCATGAGCTTTGTCCAGCGGGCGCAAGACATTACCTATCTGCGCAATATTCTCAAAATGGAAAAACGCGAGGATATCAGGATAATCGCCAAGATTGAAAAGCCCGTAGCTGTCGAAGACATTGACAAAATTATTAAATTTACGGATTGCATCATGATCGCAAGAGGGGATTTGGGTGTAGAGATTCTTCCTGAAAAAGTTCCCGGAGTGCAAAAGAGAATCATTCAGATTTGCAATAAGCGGGGATGTCCCGTAATTACGGCCACACAGATGTTGGATTCCATGGAGAAAAGCCCGAAGCCTACACGGGCCGAGGCTTCAGACGTGGCCAATGCAATTTTAGACGGTACAGATGCTGTTATGCTTTCTGGAGAAACCGCCTCGGGAAAGTATCCTGTGAAATCCGTGGAGATGATGCGCAAGATCATTTTGGAGACTGAGAGTGAAATGGGTTATGGAATCCGTCCCTGGTCTTTTTTTGAGATGGAAGACTCGTCTGTTTCAGAAGCGATCTCCTATTCTGCTTGTCAGATAGCCAGGGCGGTCGATGCACGCGTAATTTGCTGTTTTACTCAATCCGGTGCCCAGGCGGGACGCATCTCAAAGTTCAGACCAGAGCATCCAATTGTTGCCATTACCTACGATGCGCGCATGGCCAATCGAGTCTGTCTTTTATGGGGGGTGGTTCCCATTCAGATTCCAGCCGCTGAAATGCTCGATGATGAAATCGTCCTGGCTGAGGAAATTCTCCTGAATCGAAAATGGGCCTTAGAAGCCGAAAAAATAGTCATCACAGGTGGAATTCCCATGCATATTTCTGGAACCACCAATGTAGTTAAGGTGCATTATATGTCTGATATGTC
>CAZRLV010000053.1:0-13934 GCA_964600955.1 uncultured bacterium | reverse complement strand
TAAACCAATTAAAAAATTACATTAAACACGAAGATTTAGATGCAATCGCCCTGACTAAACCTCTTTGCCAGCTTGACTTTGCATTCCAAACAAGTTACACTCGCTCACCCTTTGTTGCGGGACCCTGAAAGGAAGCAGAGTGAAACGAACATACCAGCCTCATAACAGGAGAAGAATGCGAAAGCATGGGTTTCGGCGTCGTATGAGCAGCCCCGGTGGCCGCCGTGTGTTACGAGCCAGACGTGCTAAAGGCAGACAAAATCTCTCCGTTTAATGCGGACCCTGAAGAAAAAGAAGGAGTTTCAAGCCGTTTTTCATCAAGGTCGGTGGTTAACTGACCGTGGAAATCCGCTAAAAGTTCGGGTGCTTGAGAACGATCAACTTCGATACGCGATTGCGACCCCCAGGAGAACAGGTTCCGCCGTAAGGCGTAATAAGGCGCGCAGACAGGTTCGGGAGATTCTACGAGATTTAGAGGCTGGGGTGAACCAAGGTGGGTACTTCGTGTTTATTGCCACCAAAAAATTCGTGGACTACGAGTTTTATGAGAAAAAAAGGCGTATTGAAAAAATCATTCGACCCTTCATGGGCTGCTAGAGTCGAGATCGCTGTGATTCGCCATTTCTATCAGAGATTCATGTCCCCTTTTCTAGGTCAAGCCTGTCGATTTCACCCCACCTGTTCACATTACGGAATCGCCGCCCTGGGTAAATACAGCTTTTTCTTTGCTAATTTTCGCATCCTTGGCCGCATTCTGCGCTGTAATCCTTTTTGCCAAGGGGGGGTCGATTATGCCTAAGTCTTTGTTTATTTTGGCGGTTTTTATTTTTGGGGGTTCCTGCGGTGCTGCGGAAATAGAAAGCCTCAAAACCTCAGAGGGGGTTCGGTTTCAGTCTGAGTCACTGAAGACCCGCATTGACCCATCCGGGGACATTACCTATTTTCAGCTCAAAAACCAAAACTATGAAAAGGTGTTCATCAAAGGGCGAGAAAGCGGTTCAGTCTCAACACCTGGGCAAAGCCAAGATGACCTTTTACAGGGGATTCGTGTTGGTTTTCCCCTGAACCCAACCAAAAAGCTGACCGTGGTTTCCACTGAGCTTGGCAAGGAAACTCCGGGCACTCTGAGAGTACGGCTCAAGGACCAGGACCCAAAATCACCAACATTCGGTCTTGAGCTAGATAAGTGGATTGAAGTTGGAACTGAAAACTACCAAATATCCATCAAGTTACGGCTCACAAACCCACAGGACCAACCCATAACCCTGGGCTCAGAATCTGATCTGGATTCTCGGCCCGGACTCATGTTTGGGCTTCAGGCAGAAACACAGTACTGGGACACTTATCTAGCCGGAAATAAAGACGACCTAAGTGAAATTCAAGGCGATCTTGAAAATCACTGGGGTCCTGTCACTGAAGACGCTCCCACCATGCTTGGATTTAGAAATCAATATTTTATTTTGGGACTTTTCTTGGAAAACCCCTCTAAGTTTCACGCTTTGAAAAAGGGGCTGGAGCCAGTGGATGGGCAAGACGATCTCTCTGTTTACTCCATCTTTATCCCCATTGAGAAAAAATCCCTGGGACCCAATGAGAAAGTGGAGTTGAACTACCAGTTCTTTCTAGGTGAAAAACGCGAAGCCGTTCTTAAAGAAACTGTTTTTTCGCCCTTTTTTGACAAATACGGTGAGTATATCGGTGGAATCCAGCGCCTAATGTTTCAAACCCTCACCGCCCTTTACCAACTAACCAACAATTATGGTTGGGCCATTCTTTGCCTGACACTCATTGTTAAGCTGATTCTCCTGCCTCTGAATATCAAACAAACTCGTTCCATGGCAAAGATGCAGGAAGTTCAGCCGGAAATGAAAGAACTCCAGGGGCGCTATGCGAATGATCGACAAAAGCTTAATGCGGAGATGATGAAGCTCTACCAAAAGCATCAGGTAAACCCCCTGGCAGGATGTTTACCCATGATCATTCAATTACCCATATTTTTCGCCCTGTTTTATACCGTGGGCGGAAGCGTTGAGATGTATGGCGAAACTTTTTTCTGGGTCAAGGACTTGGCCAAAGCGGACTCCACTGAGATTTTACCGCTTCTATTTGTGGGAAGTTTTGTGCTTTCACAAAAGAAAATGACAGTGGACCCCAACCAAAAGATCTTGATCTATGTTTTACCGGTAATGTTTTTCTTCATGATGCGTTCACTGGCATCAGGAGTCATGCTCTATATCGTGGGACAGAGTTTGTTTTCAAATGTCGAACAGTTCATTATCAAAGGGCGCAAAACTGGCAGCGGAGGACCCGTGGTGGATCCCCCTTCTCAAGGCCCGCCCCAAAAGAAAAGAAAGAAAAAAGGCCGCCGCAGAAAAACTGCGTAATTCACAGGCCTTTTTAACAAAGAAAGGAATTAAAATGCAAAAGCTTGTATCTGGCAGAACCGTAGAGGAGGCCAAAGCTGAAATTGAAAAAGGATTGGCCCTGGATGACTTTGAGTCCTATAACATCGAGGTTATTCAAGAGCCCACAAAAGGGTTTTTGGGGCTGGGCTCCAAAGATGCTCAGGTACGCCTGGTGGTTAAAACCGACAAGGTGGCCAAAGCGATTCATTTAGTGAAGGAGTTAGCGAGTCAACTGGGTTTTAAACCTGAGTTTAAAGAAAGCTACAACCAAGCCAGCCGCCAACTCGTATTAAAGTTTAATGGCCCTGAGTCCGCTAAGATGGCCTCACAGCTCGGTCGAACTGCGCATAAGCTTGAGTTTTTAGTCAATAGCATTGTCAACCGCAAAGACAGAGAGGGCTATCTCAGAACTGTCTTTGAATTTGAAAATCAGCCTTCACGCTCCTCGGACAGGGGACGCGGCCGAAGTTCTGAGCGACCCAAACCTCGATCGGGAGGAAGCAAGGAACCCCGTGAAAAAGACGCTCGCCCCAGAAGCCCAAGAGAGGGCCGATCAGATAGACCCAAAGCAGTGGGGCCACATAAAGAGCGTGAGGACCAGGACCGTCGCCCACGCAATTCCCGCGATGATCGAGGTCGCCAGGACAGCCGGGGAAGAGGTGGTTCGGGAGAACGCACCAAACCTGCTCGCGAGCAATTTCTCATCAGTACCGCAAATACAAATGCCCAGAAGGTGCTTGAGACAAAGTCCTCCATTCGTTTGAACCCCATGAACTCTTATGATCGTCGCATCATCCATGCTCACCTCAATGACATGGAACATATTACGACCCTTTCCGAAGGAGAAAGCGACCGCCGTTGTGTCGTCATTCAGTACGTGGAATAAAAATGCAGGATCTCCCCGTCGTTTTTGCCCTTTCCACAGCGGCGGGGGGTGCTATCGCCATTATCAGAATAACGGGCAATGGCTGCCAGGGTCTGGCTGCCAGACTGTTTCTCTCCCCTAGTAAACAGTCCCAGGTAGGTTTTGATCCGGGTCGAATGCATTATGGATACTTTTCTGATCCAGACACTCAGGAAATTATCGATGAAATCTATCTCGTTCACTTCAAGAAAGATAGATCCTACACGCGTGAGGATTTGATCGAACTGCATTGTCATGGCTCCACAGCCATCATTCAAAAAATTTCTGAAATTTTATCGAAATCCGGGGCGGTTCCAGCCCCTCCGGGAGAGTTCACCAAACGGGCATTTTTAAGTGGGCGAGTGAGTCTGACACAAGCCGAAGCGGTCCAGGAACTGGTTGAAGCTGAATCCTTTTTAGAGTCTTCCATTGCCATTCAAAACTTAACGGGCGGCTTGAGAGATAAAGTTGTAGAACTGCGTGAGGAGGTTCTTGATTGCAGCGCCCATCTAGAGGCCATACTGGATTACCCTGAAGAAGAGCTTGAATCCCTTAGCTCCGAAACCCTGATCCATAGAATTGAAACCGTTCTAGGTTTTGTTTCTGAACTGATTCAAAGTTATACCCGGTTTTCTCTCTCGAAGTCTGGGGTTCAAGTCGTTCTTTTGGGGGAACCTAATGTGGGAAAATCCTCATTTTTAAATGCGATTATCAAGCAGGATCGAGCGATTGTAACCCATATCGCGGGTACGACTCGAGACCATATTGAAGAAAGCCTCAGATACAAGGGAATTAAGTTCAAATTTGTAGACACTGCGGGACTGCGAGGAACCGCGCAAACGATAGAACGTATCGGAATCAAGAAAACCCTTGAACTAGAACGCAAAGCCCAGTGTCGAGTTTATCTTTATGATGGATCCAGGCCGGTAATACTTCGGTCCAACCCCGAGGACCATGTGCACTTGCTCAATAAGTCAGACCTTGGGCTTCACCCAAAAAATAAGAGCCTAATTTCGCTTGAAAACGTCCTGCAGGTTTCGGCACTTCAACATCAAGGACTCGACCCTTTTTTAAACTGGATTCATGATTTTGCCAAAACGCGCTTGAATCTAAGTCACTGTTCTGAAGCCCCAACCCTCACGTCTGAGCGTCAATCTCAGGCATTGACCCAGGTACAATCCAATCTTAGGACATTTATTCAGTCTCTTAACCAGGGGATTCCCATGGACATCGCTCTTGTTGATCTCTATGAGGCCCTGGATCACCTGGGATCTATAACGGGTAAAATAGTCACCGAAGATATTGTTGATCGTATTTTTGAGAAGTTTTGCATCGGGAAGTAAAATGAGAGCGCTTTTTAAGGCCATGCAAAACTTTTTTCGGGGTTTAGTCTCAGGTTTTAGAGCCGGGGCTTTTCTTTTAGGGCACAAACAATTTCTGTCTGTGGTTTTCTTTCCGCTTGTTATTCATATTTTGGTGGGGGTTGGAGCCGTGTTCGCGGTTTACTGGATCATGATCCAATGGATTCCTCTGACATTACCCGCTTTTGTAGGATCCTGGGATGGGGTCTGGCCTTTTCTGACTCAGGCCGGGACATTTTTATTTCAGTTAGGAATCTGCCTGTTTCTCTTTCTTTTGATTTACCTTCTCGGGTTCACTCTTTTTTGTCCCATGTTTTATGCCTGGATGGTTGAGAAATTTGAAACCTCTCTTGGAGTGGAAAAAAGCTACCCCCCTATATCTTTACGAGCACAAATCATAGATAGCCTCGCTCTGGTCCTATTTTTTTTAGTTGGCCATGGAATCATTTTTCTTATTTTTTGGATTCCGTTTATTGGAGCCATAGGTGCATTTTTAGGTGCAATTGCATTTCAGGCTTATTGTTTAGGTCTTGAGTCCATGGATTATTCACTGTCACTTAGGGGACTACGATTTCGCGAAAAACTTAAATTTGCAAATCAAAGAAAAACATTGGCTCTTGGTATAGGTACAGTGCCACTCGTCTTCATTGCAGTCCCGATCCTAAACGCCTGTCTCTTAACCTTGGCCACCTTAGGCGCTACATTTCTGGTTCGAGAGGAACTGCCTTTTGAGACAAAGCAAGAACCCTGAAAGCCGCCTAATGGAAACGATCGAAAGAAGCATTGAAGAAATCTTGGAAGACTTAAAAAGTCTGGATTTTGAGACACGCCGCAATGCTATTTCTGATCTGTCGGCAAGCTCGGTAGAGGATAAGATCAATATTTTGAGTGACCTTTTGCAGTTGGAGTCTAATATTCAGCTTAAATACCTGCTACGCAAGTCTATCAATGAAATCGAATCACTTCTCAATAGCCCCAGCACAATCCCGTTGCAAGAGGATCTAAAACTTGCAAACCTGAAAAAAGCCCTTCAGTCGACAGATCCCGAGGTCGTTGACCGAGCATTCAACGCTGCAGTGAAAAATCGATTGTCTACCTTTTTACCAGAAATGATGATGATCGAGAACTACTCTCGCAATGACTCTCAACGCATCTGCATCATCCGTTTAATGTCGGCTCAGCCCCAACGGTATTTCCGTCAGATTCTAGAGTATTTGGAGGACCCGGAACCCCGTGTTATTTCGACCGCGATTGAAGTTTTGGATGAGATTGGAAACACTACAGCTCTAGCTTCTATTTCCCGTTTTACAGGTCATCCCCATAATCGGGTTCGCGCCACCGCTATTCAGGCCTTGCACAGCCTGGGCGGAGAAGAGGCCTACTCATTATTTTTAAAGATGATTCAATCTCCTTATTCGGCTTACCGCGATTCTGCGGCTTATTCTCTGTCTCAGGTGGAGGTTTTACATTCAGTACAGCTCTTGTCGATCCTTCTTGTAGATGAGGTAGAGAGTGTGCGTATCAAGGCTCTGCGTGGAATTGAAGCACTTTGCAAAAAGGGCTCCGCAGAAGCCACAGATGTTCTTCAGCGCCTCAAAGATGAAAACCCTTATGGTCTTTGGCCGAACAAACTGATTGAAAAAATGATTACGGACAAAAGGTTGATTACGGGTAAAACGGTTGCGTTGGACTGCAAAAGCCAACCTACATCCAGAGACCTTGCCGCTCTGTATTCAGATGAACGTGAGCTACGACTTTGCGCGATTCAGAAGCTCTCCGAGGATGAAGAACTTAGCGAGAATTCTGGGTTAATTATCGAGCGACTTAAGCTAGAAAAAGACTATAAAATAATCGCCTCGGCTATCTTGGCCTTAGGAAGGGCCAGGGGGGACTGCGGGTCGATTCAAAATATACTACAGCGCTACCTCAATCATCATAATGACCGTGTACGAGCCAATGCCATTGAGTCCCTAACTCGAATTACTCAGCCATCCGAGCGGATTTTTTTGGTCCCCTGTCTCAAAGATACGAGCAATCGGGTGGTTGCAAATGCCATTGTAGGCCTTTGGGATGTTTTTAAGAAAAAATCTCAAAAGGCTTTGGATGATATGCTGGCTTCATCGCATAAGCTCTGCCATCTAAGCGCAGTTTATTGTATTGGAGAACTTGCTGACTGGAAACTGGGGTTTGCCTCCGAGATTCTACTGGGTTCCAAACACGCTGAAGTGGTTGAAAAAATGGAAGAAACCCTGGAGCACATCAGTGACATCCCAAGCTTTGCCAGAATCTTACAAAAGCATCAAGAGGAAAACATTAAAAGCTGAGTTTCCAGGAGTCCCAGGGTCGATTTTCCAAGCTGTGAAGCAAGTTCACAAAGGTCTCATCCGGTGATCTGTGCGTAAACACCGAAAATACGGTAGAGCCCCTACGCAAGGTTTTTTGAATCAGTCTTTTTGGCTTATCTCCCCACCGATAACTGAATTTGCGCTCCAGTATCTTTAGCCCCAAGAGATCGGATGAAGTTGAACCTAGAAACTGTAGACTCATCGTTGAGGGCTGGGAGCTAAGAAATAAATCCAAAAGCAGTTCCTCATCCATAAAATGAGAGTTGATGCAGTAAAGAAACTGCTTTCCTTGCTGACCTTGAACCTCAAGAACATCTCCCACGGGCTCCAGTTCACGAGGTGTAATCACCCTTACCTTATCTTCATCCCGCTTGCGCAGGGAGAACCCCAGACGGTCACTCGTAAAGTAATTTGAAGAAATCTGATAAGGTCCGCGGCTATCCCAACGAATTTCCTCTGCCAATGATCGCGAATTGAGCTCCCTTTGTGACCAAAATAGTAGCTTTAGGTAGGATTCATCACGTTTTGAGGTAATGAGTAAATAAAAAGAGGGTTGATCCAAAACCCTAAACTCTGTACTGTAAAACCCTCTTTTTTCGCGCGTAGGAGAAGCCTGCACATCTTGCCAGCGACTTAGCTGTTCTTTGTGATATTCCAGTGATGTCGCCAGTTGATCACGCTCTAGCTCTAATGTCGCCTGATAGGCTTTACTATGGTTTGCCAGATAAACCTCATACTCCGTTCCAAAACTTTTTTCATTTTGAAACCCCAACTCACATAAGTCTTTTGGGCTAAGAGTCCAACGCACCCCAAAATGGTAGTTTCTGTAAATATTATGATTAAACGCCTGATCACGAGTCAGCAACAAGCTTTGGAAACTAAGAGACCGCAATACCTTTGTTTTCTCCTCTAGTTTCGCAAGGCTTAACCAGCGAGCTTGAAGTAACAGTCTCGACGGATAAGCAGCGGGATCCTCCACGCGTGAGGATAAAACCATCAAAACCTGTAGCTCTCCCTGTTTTAAAGCCTTAATTTTGTACTGAATAGAAAAGGGCTCTCTCTCTAAAACGAAGATGGCCATTGCTCGGGCGGATCCCGGTAGTCTTTTGAGTTTATCCTTTTTGGCAAAACTTGATTTCCACTGCTTTAGATAGCTATCAAAATCTTTAACGTCCCGGCTTCCCATCAAGTAAAGATTGCGGCTTTGATTTTCAGAAACCCAGGCCAAAAATGCATCTGGATGGACGGTCTTTGCTTTATCTCCGGTATAAGCTTCATAGCCGTTTAGATCCAGGGGTGCCTTGAAACGAAACCCAAGATGATAGTAGGTTTTGGCGTCGATATACCAAACCTGACCAAAGGTTTTGGACCGACGAACCTCCTGTGACCTATCGGGTTCTCTATTCTTCAGGATACGAAACCGAGGCCTGAGAGAGCCTACTCCAGGCTGACCCGGCTTTTTTTCACCCATTTGAAAAGACACATGCTGATAAATCAACCCCTTATAAGCCACCAAGTCCACCTCATAGCTCACAAGGCGCTCGTCCAGCAATCCACTAAATATAAGGTGACAGGCGGGCAATTCCTGGAATCCGCGTAGCTTAAAGCTCATGATTTGCTTGTCTTTAACCGCAAGCTCATCGAGCATATGTCTTGCAAAATCACCCACAGACTTTTGGTTTGAGGGTGTGATGATAACAAAGGAATAAAAACCAAATGCTTCGTCCACAACTCCGGCCACCGCGTCTCGGTTCAGGTTTTTTACCGATTCCCCCAGTAGGAATTTTTGCCGTGCGGCCAGCTTCTCCAATGAAAAAGCCTGGCGGGACGAAACATAAAAATTGGATCCCGAGTCTTGAGAATCCACCAGTGGACTCATAAACAGGAAAAAAAGAATCAGTAAACCCAGCATGGGTTGATTATATCACCCTCAGTACCTATAAAAGTTCATCGAGTAAAGCCTCAGTTTCTTCAGACTTTTCACCTGAACCTTCTGCAGGGGATTCTTGTTTGGCGATTATTCCTGAAGGGGGTAGACTCAGATAAAGGATTTGACTGAATCGATCTTTTTCCTGGGGGCTTAATTTCTGAGCATCCATCAACTTCAAGCAGCGAATTCGAAAATCATCAAAGAGTTGATTGCCGGGTTGAAAGATTGTAAAGGAGTCTGTTTTTAACCAGAGATCAATTAAGTCTTTACGAAAGCGATACTGATTTCCTACTCGGGCAGCAGGAATTTCTCCACGCTTGATTAAGGTTCGTAACGATTCTGAGGAAACCTTTAGATAAGTGGCCAACTCCTTAAGGGTCAAAATTTCCGATTCTGCGAGCGCCATAGCCATAAAGTCGACTAAATACTACGAAAGTCTAATATTATGCCTTAAAATCTCCAATTCTATGGGAATTAAACTAAAATAATCCCATTGAACCCCAACTCTTCCCAAATTGGTTGAATCGGCCCGATCCAAACTAAAAACCCAAAGTTTTTTTCTGACCCGTTGCTTTATTGATTAAAACGACTTGATTCTCAAGAATTGATTGGACCTCGAGTTGAGGGTCCACCATGGTTCCAACTTTCCATAACCTGTTTTGACCTTGATATTCGACTATGGCCACGCGTTGATCGTGGTTTCCGGTAATTCCCGTGACACGGCATTTTGCCATTCCTAAGACTTTGCGAGCCTGGATAGGTTCTACCGGAATTTTGGCTTTTAGTGGATTGACCTTGGGCCTGAATTGACGCTTCTTTCCAGCTACAATAATCAGATTATTGAGGGTTTCCACCTTCTCCAACCCATGGGCATCCAAGACAACCTCAAGGGCATCGCGCCAAGGGATATTTGAGAAGCTGAGCGTGGTGGTTTCTTGGAGTTTTGCCTCCAGAATCAATCTTTTGCCGGAAGGGCGGGCCAGCTCATTCAAAACCCAACCCAATGGCTGCCTCTCAAAGCTAACACTGACTTTGCCATTAGATTCTCCGTCAATGAAAGCCTCTCTTGCTGAAAGATTTACAAGCCCCAAACCCAGAATACAAACAAGGATCCAACTTCCACTTCTAGCCCCTATTCTCGTTTTCATGCTTCCCCCCTGATCAAAACCTTTAACCTAGATTCTATTTCGGAACCTATTGTTTGTTTTTGAACCTTTGGGACCAAAGTGGGGGTTATTTATTCGTAGGACGCGTTTAGATAAGTTTCATTAGGAACGCAAACTTCTGCCTTATAAATGATCCAGGGCTTTTGTCGCAGACCCTGCGTTAGATCAATCGTCAAGACTCGGCGTTGAATCGGTTTTAAATGTCGACCCAGGCTTTTTCTTGAAGCCGGTCTAAGCCGATTCACATAGAATTTATGAATTTCATCAGGATAAATTTTTGAGGAAATAAAATGCCCGTAGACCCATTGAGGTCGACTTTGGCATTTTTGTTGATTGTAAGTCTCTCGATGTCCTAATCGCAAAATTTCTTTCAAGGAAGAAAAAAGCCCCTGAGCTGGACACGGGCTTACAAGAATCAACAAAAACAGTGTTTTTATAATCAACTTGCTTTTAGAGCTTGGCAAATGCGGCATAAGAACTCTATCTTAGTATCGGTTGACCCTTGAGCTTCATTATGCCCGATCTACTATCCGATGAAAATTCCAGGCTTGGGGTCGAAGACTCCGCGGAGTTGCACGAAGATGGCTTGATGCCGGAATTGCCTGATTTTGAAGAAGATCTACAGGCCGATACGGCTACGGATTCACAGAAGCCGGATCCTAAGCCCAGGGCTATTAGTAGCCCTAAATCCCCTCTTAAGAAAAAACCGAAATCTGGGTTTATAAAAAAATTGGTCCTGGGGGTTGTGATCACCCTCTGTTTGCTAGGCTATGGTGGTCTTTATTACTATGCGAAATCACCCAGTTTCTCTTTTACCATGGGATTAAAACAATTTTATAGCGGGGATTATGAAAGGGCATTCCAAACCTTTTTGTCTGCGGCAAAAGAAGGGCATGTTAAAGCTCAAGCCCACCTGGGACTTCTTTATTACCATGGAGATGGGGTAGAGCAAAATAAGCCTGAGGCCGCAGCCTGGGTTTTAAAGCCGCCATCGAAGCCTTGTCTGAAACTCGATTCTCCATTCAAAGATTAGACCCATGATTCAAGTTTGCAATGCGGCTTGGCTTTGTATTGGGGTCTTTCTCTTTGGCGTCACAGATGGGGTCACAGATTCAGTTCTTGTGGAAGGGTTGATCAAAACAGCTCAAACCCACCTTGAAGATGGCTTGCCCCAGAAAGCGTTGTCAGTTCTAAATCAGGCTCTGGCTCATACCCAGGAGAAACCTGAGCTTCAGGTTCAAGCTCTTAGCATTTACCCTCTCAAGGCGGTCTGTCTCGAAGAGCTTGATGCCACCGAAAAGGCAATTTTAGTCCTTGAAAGGGCTTTGTTGAGCTTAAGTCCAAAAACAGACCCCAAACATCTCTATCTTGAAGAAATCTCAACTCAACTAGCCTGGATTTATCATGAATCAAGCCTATTTTCACAGGCAAAATCACTTCTGCAATCCTCGGTGGAAAAGCTGAAGAAACTTAGCGACACAGCGAGTCTTAAGATTCAGCATCAGCTCCTTTTAACCCTGGGGGAACTGCACGAAGAAAGTGACCAAAATCAAGCCGCGCTCAAGATTTATGAGAGGGCTTTCTCAATTGAAAAAGCTCTCTTCTTACAAGAAAAAGCAACCGAGTTTTCGGCTCATACCCAGTGGACACTTTTACTAGAGGTTTTAGATGAACTGGGTCTTGCCCAAGAAAAGTTTGAGGAATTATTGGATCTGATAGAAGCGAAAGAAGGAAGTCAGTCTTTAAAGTTATCTGAAGCTCTGGAGAAGGCCGCGGATCGCTATCTAGCCTGGAGCAAGCCCCGTGACGCGGGTCTACTCTATTACAGAGCCCTGAGCATCCAAGAAAAACATCCTCCTGGCTCCACAAGGATTTTAGAGCTACTGCAAAAGTCTCTGACTGCGAAGCTAGCGGCAAAAGACTATGATCATGCCCTGAGTGATGCTCAAAAACTATTGGATCGCTTGAAAGCCGCGAAAGAGTTTAACCCCAAGGGCTTTACGTCACTGGTTCTAACAATTATAAAAATCTACGCAGAGAAAAAAAGCCTGATCGAAGCTGAAAGCACCCTTAATTCTGCGCTCGTAACACTGGCTTCAGCTGAGTCGATGGCATCTCAAAATTATCTGCGGTTGCGTTTTCACCTTGGAATAATTCTGTCCAAGCAGGGTCATTCGAAAAAGGCTCAGTTTATTCTTGAATCGATTTGGCCCCAAATAAAAAATAAAATAAAACAGGAACCCGATTCGTTAATATTACTTGCAAGTCATGCGCATCGAATGGGTCTATATATCCGGGCTATGCGCTATCTAGAGACCTGCCGTGATGTTCTGGAGGCTTCTGAGTCTGATGAGATATTGCATATTGATCCTCTGATTCTCATGAGTTCCGTTTTTAAAAAAATTCATCGCCCCAAAGAAGCTCGCTCCAGACTAGAAGAAGCCTTTAACATCTTAAGAAAAAATCAGAGGGAATTTGACCCAGGCGAAATTATCAGCCATCTGAAACAATTTATTCTTTCCTTTGAAGGCTTGAAGCAGTTGACTTTAAAGTCTGAGGCAGAGTCTTGGCTTGCCCGAGCTTCAGCAGAATGAATCAACGCTTTTTTCAAAGTTTAATCTGTCTCCAGATTCTGAGCTAGGAATGGGGGACCTCTTCCATTGCATTCTTTCGTAAAACCGTAGGGCCATTTGATTGTCTTGATGGGCCTTCAAACTTACGCTCATGCATCCTAGCAAGCTGAAATATCTCAGCGCATAAGCTTCAAGGACTTCCCCCCAACCTTTGCCACGATAGTCCTGTACCAGATAAAAAAGGTGAATATGCCCCTTGTTTTTATTAAAACTCAGCTCAATTTGACCCACAGCTCGATGTCCCAAAACTAGGTGTACACAGGATCCCGGAAAAGATTGAACCTGGTTTTTCAGAGAAGCAATATAGTGCCCTATTCCAAGGCCTTTAGTTTTGGTAACCCTAGTTAACGCCCCTGAAACCGCTCGATCCGCATCCAGGCGAAACTGAAGACAGAGACCAAGTGAGGTTTCCAGGTCAATTGGACAAAACTTGAACTTGCGTGAACTAGAAGCATCAATATAAAGGGGGTACTTGAATACCAAGCCATGTAAAATCTTAGTGTTTTGGGTCTGGGCATGGCGAAGCGAGAGAGCCAGCGCTCGTGTCCAGTAAACATGTGCCAGAATTCGATCTCGCCCTAGAGACTTGATCCCTTCGAGGGTGTCTTCTTGAATCGAACTCATTTCAGCTTGCATGTTGCACCTTGTACCATTTTCCGTTTCGGTCGATGACCAAAAAGAATGTCATCTTTTAATGCGAAGAAGTTCGCTTTATTAACTTTTTTTAGTTTCACGCTTCTTAATGCTGGAGCGAATGAATCCATGCGTGAGTTGGCCAGGGAGGCCCGCCAAGCCATGCTTCACGGAGATTGGGAGCTCGCATATTATCGATTGAAACAACAAATTGAACTACAGCCGTCTGTAGATTTATATCTCGATATGGGCCGTGTCCAATGTGAGCGGGGTTTATTTAAATCCTGTCGGCATTATGTTCATAAGTATATTAATGAAAGTGGGTCCCGCATTCCCCATGCCGCCAGGGCACTTCAGCTTTTATCAAAAACTCTCAAAGATATACAAGATGAGCCTGACGTACTCGACTTTACCCCACATGGCAAGCTGACCCCAAGTGGGCCTCCCCCGCCTCCTCCCAAAGAGTCGGTCTCGGGAGTCAGTTCACCACAGGATTTTTATGAACGAGGAAAGGCCTATGAAACCGGTATTCAAAGGGCACCGGATCGCTACCAGGC
>CAZRLV010000052.1:0-14220 GCA_964600955.1 uncultured bacterium | reverse complement strand
CCGCGCCTTCAAACTTGCCAATGAGCTGGTGCGGTTTTTCAATGCGGGCGCCGGTAACAAAGAAAAATCTAGCATCTACTTCAATGGAAACACGACCCGGAATAATGCTGAGAATCTCACGTCCAAAATTAATACAGATCTGGTCCATGGTGCTGGCGAGAATTGACGCATCCGACCACCCTGTAGACTTGCCATGGGCCACGGCACTTTCAACCAGTGAGGCGTATTCGGGCATCTGACTGGCGGCGTAGATCAGCGAAGGATTCGTTGTGGCATCTGTAGGGCAGACCCTACGAATGGATTCAACATCGCCGGTATCGGCAACAATGGTAGTTATAGCCTGTAATTGATCCAACTGACTCATGAGTTCCTCCTGTCCAATTCTAAGGTTTGCATTTTAACATAAGAAAGGCTGAAGACTTTTTTCGACCGTCTAAATGGATCCCCCGGTCAAGCCGGAGGATGACGAGAATCAATAGTACAGAATTCAGAATTCAGGAGTTAGAATGCAGAAGGGAGATTCGTTACGACCTTTTGAATGGATCCCCCGGTCAAGCCGTAGGATGACGGAATTGAACTCTCCATTCCGATGATTCCTTTGCCGCCTTCCCCAAATCGTCATTCTCCGGCTTGACCGCAATGGCGTTTAGTTTAGGCGTCATTGGGCATGAATGCCCACAGATAACGTCATTCTCCGGCTTGACCGGGGGATCCATCTTTTCTTCCTCTCCTCCTACCCAGATATTCCCCAATCAATCCTGCTGTTGAGCAGTCGTGTGGGCCGATCTTGCCTGATTCAATTTCTGCTAGGATTTTCCCGGCGAGTTTTTTCCCCAGTTCGACCCCCCATTGATCGAAGCTATTGATGTTCCAAATGGCCCCCTGGACAAAGGTCTTGTGCTCGTAGAGCGCAATTAGAGCCCCTAGGTTGCGTGGACTTAATTGTTGGATCAGTAGGGTATTGCTGGGTCGGTTTCCTTCAAAGACCTTATGCTCAGCAAGGCTTGCAATTGTTTTTGGATCCATTCCGGCTTGAGCCAGTTCCTTCTCAACACTGGCTCGATCCAGGCCAAAGGCCAAGGCTTCGGTTTGGGCAAAGAAATTGGACATGAGAATATCATGATGCGAGTCCAGTGGATTCAAGCTTTTACTAAAACCGATGAAATCCGCGGGTACGATCTGGGTTCCCTGGTGAAGGAGCTGAAAAAGGCGTGTTGACCATTGGTTCCGGGTTGGCCCCAGAGTACGGGACCCGTGGGATAATCGATTCGATTTCCATGCAGATCCACGCTTTTGCCATTGCTTTCCATATCCACTTGTTGAAAATGATCTGCAAAGCGCGAGAGATAATGGTCGTAAGGCAAGATGGCATGCGAGTGCAAGTCCAGAAAATTATTGTACCAGATCCCTAGAAGGCCCAGGATGACCGGCAGATTTTTCTCAAAGGGCGCATCTCGAAAATGCTGATCCATTTCATGTGCCCCTAAAAGTAGTTTCTCAAAGGCTTCATATCCTATGGAGCAAGCAATGGGAAGCCCGATACAGGACCAAAGAGAATAACGCCCTCCCACAAAGTCCCAGAATCCAAAGACCGCCTGAGGGTTGATGCCAAACTCACGAGCCGCATTGACATTGGTTGACATGGCGGCAAAATGCCTGGATACGGCCTCTTCACCCAGGTGATCCACAATCCATTTTCGGGCGCTTCTGGCATTGGTCATGGTTTCCTGGGTGGTGAAGGTTTTTGATGCAACCAGAAAAAGAGTTCGATCTGGATGCAGGTTCTTCAAACATTCCACCAACTCGGTAGCATCCACATTGGAGACGAAACGGACTTGCATGTCACCTGTGAAATGGGCCAGAGCTTCGACCACCATTCTCGGTCCAAGGTCTGATCCGCCAATTCCGATATTGACCACCGTCTCTATGGTTTTTCCCGAAAAACCTTTCCAGGCGCCTGAGCGAACCTGATCGGAAAAATCCCTGACCTCTGAGAGTACCTCATGGATCTGGGGTATGATGTCCGTCCCATCCAGGCAAACCTTTTGCTCAGGTGGATTTCTCAAGGCCGTGTGTAAGACAGCGCGATTCTCAGTTGTGTTGATGCGTTTTGCCTCAAACATGGAATCAATTTGCGCTCTAAGCTGCGATCCGTGAGCCAAGTCCAGCAATTTATCCCATGTTTTTTCAGTCATTCGATTTTTGGAAAAATCCAGGAAAAACTCATTCCAGCGCGTAGAAAACCTCTCAAAACGCGATGAATCCTCAAAAAGCGTTTTAAGATGCAGGTTTTCTACTTCGCATTTTTCTGCTAATAAAGCTTTCCACTGAGGGGATTGGGTGATCTTCATTTCTTTAACCTCACGACTTTAGATCATGGTAGGGTGGTGGATGATTTGAGTGCTTATTCTAACCACGAAAAACTGGAAAGGCACGAAAAAAGAGAAGAGATTGAACCACGAAAAACACGAAAGGTTGAAGAGAAAGAGGGAACTATAGAACTATCGGAACTACAGGAATCATCGGAATGGGGGAGGAAAAGAGGAAACAATAGGAGCAATGGAACCAGTGGGAACAATGGAATGGGGAATAAAATACCGTCATCCCACGGCCCCTCTCGTCATCCCACGGCTTGACCGGGGGATCCACTCAAAATGTCGTAAAGATTTTTTCTTCATTCCTTTGATTCCTATGATTCTTGATTTCAATAATGGATTCAAATAGCTTAGATATATCGCGGTTTTTTTCTGGGGAGGGTTTTTCAGTGATGGGTCTTGAGGTCCTTGGGGCTGAAATTGAGGACTTTGCCAGACAGACGCTTGAAGACTCTAGTCTGATTCTAGAAGAGGAGCTGACTGAGGTCATGGCATGCCGAATCGAAAAGCGTAAAAATGAAAAGCGTGCTGGAAAACTGGCTGTAAAGCGCTTGTTATGCCAGCGAATTTCTCAGGAGTTTTGTTTGAATGTTCAGCCTCATTGGCTGCAGGTTTTAGCCGACCAGCATCCCGTTAGGCTATCTCTCTCATCTCAGATTCCCGTAGATCTAAAAACTCAGGTCGCGCAGGCTTTGGGGAAAACCTGTGCTTCTATTGCCCATTCCGGTGACTTTGTTTTAGCTGCGGCTGCATCGTCGCAGATCGGAGTTGATCTGGAGGTTTTAAGAGATCTAAGAAAGGGCACGATCCGCTATTTTTGTAGCGAAAGAGAGGTTCAGTGGGTGGAGCAGGCTCAAAAAGGGCTCCTGAACTTTGGCAGCGAGATTAGTGAGCGCTTGGCTCCTTTGGTAATATTTACGCAAAAGGAGGCCATCCTAAAGGCTGAGGGTACGGGTGTAGCAGGAGGATTTAGTGAGGTTTGTTTGCCCTCACTGGTTCTCAATCAGGTATTTGAAGCGTCCTATCAAAAGCATTCCTATGAAGTTCTTACCCTCTTTGAAGGCAGGGCTGTAGTCTCTTTGGCGCGTGCCCTATGAGCGGGGCAGTCTCAAGTGACCCGAGCGTTCATGCACTAGGTCACCGAATTGAAATCCATAAACCCGCGTCTCTGTTATACAACCCGAAATGAGAGCGTTCATCTCAAGTTCAGCTTCAAATTTGCAAAGTTCATCTAGGTCAACGGCGGTGTCAGGATGAGGGTCAACAAGGAAGCTGCAGCAATCTTCGTAGGGAATGATGGAAGTCTCATAGGTTCCAATCTTGCAAGCTTTATCAATAATTTCGCGTTTATTTTGACCGATTAAAGGCGAGAGGATCGGAAGGTCGGCAGCCTCCTGAATCGCTTTTAGGTTATCGAGTGTTTGCGAGGCAACCTGGCCTACACTGTCTCCTGTTACAAAGGCTTTACTGCGGTCAATACGGGCGAGAACCGAGCCAATTTTCAGCATCAGTCGCCGATAGGCCACCATGCGCAGACGCGAGGGAACCATCCCGATAATAGCCCTCTGAGGCTCTCCGAAAGGGACCATATAAAGGCGGGTGTAGGGTTGGTATGCAGCTAGTGTCCGAACCAATTGGAGCACCTTGTCACGCACGCTGTTTTGACCCTCTTGAAAATTATGGAAGTGGACAAAAGAAATGCGACAGCCCCGTGTCAGCATGGAATGTGCGGCAACCGGGGAATCAATTCCCCCAGAGATAAAGGTTAAGACGCGTCCCGAGCTACCCACTGGAAGCCCCCCCATTCCTGGGATTTTTCTAGCATATAGATAGGTTTCCTCCTTATGCAGGTTGATATAGAGCACATGCTCCGGGTTATGTAGATCCACTTTTAGTCCATGGGCCTTTAAGATGGCTGCGCCGACCTGGCTGGAGATTTCCTGACTTGTCAAAGGAAATGATTTGTCCGAGCGTTTGACGGTCACGCGAAAACTACCTTGCAATCCTTTCATCTGACCAACAGCCTGGGTAAAGATGGACTCCAATTCAGTCTCAGACTGATTCACCGGGGAAAAATCACAAATTCCGGCTATTTTTGACATCTGGTTCAAAACGGTCTCGCAACTAGCTTCCCCTAAAAAATCAACCAATACCCTGCCTCTCAAAAAATGCACCCGGTTGTCCCCTAAAGTATTCATAGCCTCCTTGATATTAGATCTAAGTATGGCCTCGAAATAAGGTCGGTTCCCACCCTTGAGGCAGATCTCGTCATAGTGCAAAATGAATTTTTTCATAGGTTTGTCCGGTGTTTTCGACTTGCATTCTGAATTTCTCTGGGGCAGAATGTCCTCTTCGTCAGTGGCCTAGCTAAGAATTGTAAGAGGGGAGAATCATGATCCAACGAGATGAGTTTCAAGGAATCCCCTATGTCATCTTTTTACCTGAGAGCTTCTTAAGATTCAAGCCTCTTCCCCTGGTGGTACTCTTTCGGGCCCACCCGGATGAGTGGTTTCAGGTCCGTCAGGATGCCTCTCGAGGCCGTCGAACCGTCTTTCTGGTCGTACAAAACTTGCTGGAAAAGGAGAGGCTCAGTCCTTGCGCATTTATTTTTCCAAGCACCCAAAGCCCAGAGGGATCTGAATTTTATTTTGCTGATGATGTTCATGCTGCAAATCTGCGACAGTCGCAGTCTCCCTATTTATCTCAGCGGTTCTTTCACGACGAGTTTTTGCCATCCGTGGCTGAAAAATACCCTGTCGATATTGAACGAGTTTCGCTAGACGGCTTTTCTTTGGGTGGATTTACCTCGCTCAGTTATGCGTTTCAGTCGCCGGGTAGCTATCGATCCGTAGGCAGTTTTGACGGTGCTTTACTCGATTATAATTTTGACAATCGCAGAGTCAGTCCTGAGACGCCTTCAGATCTTACGTTTGATCAGTTTCCATATCTTTTTGGTGAAGATCCACAAGAGCTGTTTTTTCGGTCGCGAAATCCCATGGATCTCGTCGGCTCTGTTTCGCAACCCTCTCCGCTGTTTATTATGGCCACAGCCGAGGAGCCCCCCACGGCAAATCGCCCCAGAGTTGAGCAGTTTGTTTCGAGAATGGAGGTCTCAGGAGTGGAGAATCACGCGCCTCAGGCATTGATTCATACAGAATCCAGGCATAATTGGTTTTGGGTAGATGAGTATTTATCGCAGTCTCTGCCTTTTCACGCGGCTTGTTTAAATAGAGATTACCACTCGACTTAATCCATGCCATGACCGCTGTTTCGATTCAACATCTATGCAAAACCTATGCAGGCAAGCTTCAGGCCCTTAAGGATGTGAGCCTTGAGGTGAAAGAAGGTGAAATCTTTGGACTCCTGGGACCAAACGGGGCGGGGAAGAGTACCTTGATTAATATTGTGGCCGGGATTACGCGCAAGACTTCGGGAGAGGTGAGTGTCCTGGGTTACTCGGTACCCAAGCAGGAGCTTTACAGTAAAAGAATTTTAGGAGTTGTGCCTCAGGAACTGACAGCCGACGGTTTTTTTACGGTTGAACAGGTTTTAACCTATCAATCGGGGTATTACGGGATCGAGGATAATCAGGACTATCTAGAGGAGTTATTGCTCAAGCTTGATCTGGCCCAGAAACGACATGAGATCACACGTCATCTTTCAGGGGGAATGAAGAGGCGTTTGATGGTTGCCAAGGCCATGGTGCATCGACCCAGAGTCCTCATTCTGGACGAGCCCACAGCCGGGGTTGACATTGCTTTGACGGTGTCCCTATGGGAGGTTGTGCGCGAATTGAATCGATCTGGGACTACTGTGATTTTGACCACCCATAATTTGCATGAAGCTGAGGATATCTGCGATCGGATCTGCATCATTGATCATGGCCAGGTGATTGAAATGGGTGAAACCAACAGTTTGATTCGTAAACTGGGTCAGACGCGCTGGATCGAGGCTTTTTTTGAGAAACTGCCCCCAAAGCTGGATTTGCCTGGCACTTGGACTACCGAGAAACGAGGAGGGCAGGAAGTGGTTCGCATCCATTATCAGGAGAGTGAGGTTAGCGCCGTACTTTCGGCCATCTCTGGGCTGGGCCAGACCATTTTGGATATAAAGGTGCGCGAAGATCGCCTGGAAGATGTTTTTAAAAGATTGGTGGGTTTTGCGTGAATAATCCCGTGGGTTTCAAGACTCTGTTTCGCAAGGAATCTGATCGATTTCTAAGTGTCGCGATTCAAACTCTTTTTGCTCCTCTGGTATCGGCGCTTCTCTACGTAGCTGTTTTAGGTGTTCCCATGCAAAACATGCCTTCTCAGATTGAAGGGGTCGGTTTTTTGGCCTTTCTCATTCCAGGACTCATTATGATGGGGATGATCCATAATGCATTTCAAAACTGTTCTTCTTCTTTGATGATTTCTAAATACAATAATACAGTTCAGGAACTCCTGGTTTTGCCCTTGTCTTCCCTAGAAAAGCTTCTGGCATATATGCTTGCCGGTATGTACAGAGGACTTCTGGTGGGTTTTATCACATGGTTGGCGGTTTTGCCTTTTGTGAGTATGCCCATGGAGTACCCCGTTTTAGTGCTGATCGTATCGCTAATGGTCACGTCCACTTTTGCGGCCTTTGGTATTGCAGCCGGGGTTTGGGCCAGTAATTTTGATCAAATGGCAATCTTGAATCAGTTTCTCATTCTGCCATTGATTTTTTTGGGTGGGGTGTTTTATTCCATAGAAAGGCTGCCGCCCCTATTTCAAAAGGTTTCTCTACTCAATCCTGTTTTTTATATGATTGATTCTCTGCGCTTTAGTTTCCTTGGAGTCTCGGACATGTCCCCCTGGGTTTCCCTTCCCATCCTGGCCTTTTTCCAAATTCTGGCCATGGGGTTATCGTTTTGGATTTTCAAAACGGGCTATCGTCTTCAGTCCTAGGATTGGGGCATGGATTGCTCGGGCCCGCTCTTCCATGTTAACTTTCCCGGTATCGGTTCGGTCCTGAATCCTGGAGGTATTATGCGTTGGATGATTCTATTCTTCATCACCGGTTTTTGGCTTGTCTCAGCCGAAGACCCTTTTGTTTCAAAGCTTCTTAAAGAGTTTCAGTCCAAACTTACGCATGAGGTTTTGGACAACGGTCTGACCGTGCTGATCTATGAGAAGCATGATGCCCCGGTGGTTTATACTTCGATCGGGTTTAAGGTAGGTTCGGTGGATGAGCATGCTGGAAACTTCGGCTGTGCCCATATGCTTGAACATATGCTGTTTAAAGGGACACGGGTATATGGCACCAAGGATTTTGAGCGTGAAAAGCGTATTTCTGACAGAATTCTGGATTGGGCTCAACGTTTGGATCGAGAGCGCCTTAAGGAAAAGCCTGATCCTACGGCGATCAAGCTGTACAAAAAATGGATTTCCAAGCTGGTCAAGCGTTTAAACGGGGTCATAGAGAAGAGCCCATATTCACCCATCTATGCTTCAAACGGGGCAAAGGGAGTCAACGCTTACACCAATACGGATAATACGGTCTATATCGTAAACCTCCCTGCCAATAAGCTGGAACTCTGGGCTCTTCTTGAATCCCAGCGATTCAAGGCACCTGTTCTGCGTTCCTATTTTCCAGAGCGCGATGTTGTGCAGGAAGAGCGTCGTATGCGCACAGATTCAAACCCTAAAGGCAAGCTCTGGGAGGCTTTTATGGGGGCCGCCTATATGGCTCATAACTACCGCAATCCAGTCATCGGCTATATGAGCGAGCTTGAGACTTTGGAGAAATCTACGCTTTCAACCTTTTTTAAAGACTATTATGCTCCAAATAACTGTACCATCGTCCTGACGGGAGACTTGGACCCCAGGCAGACACTGGAGTTGATCAAGAGGTATTTTGGATCCTGGAAACCCTCATCTCGCCTGGACCGAACCCATATTCGAGAGCCTAATCAGCAGGGTGAGCGTGTCGTCGAGGTGCGCGACAAAGCCCAGCCTTATGTTTACGCCGGTTATCATATCCCACGGCTTAAGGGACGGGAGGGCTCAGCACTTACTCTCCTGGCTCAGATTCTATCCGAGGGAAAGAGTTCGCGATTTTATCGTTATATTGTTGAGGATGCTCAACTGGCTAGCTCGGTCTGGGCTTATGCCGGTGCGGGTGGAATGCGCTATCCTGGTGTTTTTTTAACCGGAGGGAGCCCTCGTCATCCGCATGGGCCGGATATGCTTGTGGATGCGATATCAAAGGTCATTGCTCAACTGGTGCATGAGGGTGTCTCTAAAGAGGAATTGGAACGGGCTAAGACGAAAATTAAGGCAGATTTGATTTATTCGCTGGAGTCTGGGTCAACGGTGGGTAGCTTACTCTTATCCAATCATGTAAACCTTGGAGATTGGCGTGAGATTTTTCTCGATCTTGAGCGTATTTTGGAGATGAAATCCGAGGATCTTGTGGAAGTGGCCAAGCGCTATCTGGTCGCGCAGAATCGAACCGTAGCAAAATTACTAACATCCGGTGACAAGAAAAAAGTCACTCGTTAAGTCTCCACCGTGGTTAATCTATAGCGGGTCGCAACGAAAAAAGGGAAGTGAATATGAAAAGTATTTTCTTAAGTTTTGGATTGATCCTCGGGTGGAATCTCTACGCTACATCCTTGCCTCTTCCTCATGAAAAACTAGAGTATCCTGAGCTGAACCTGAGTATTCCAAAGGTGCATAAAGAGGTCTTGGGAAATGGGATGAAGCTATTTTATCTAGCAGACCATGCGCTTCCTATCGTTCAAGGAACTCTCTATGTTCCCGGCGGATCGCATCGTGATCCCCAGGCCAAAGCGGGCCTTTCTTCCTCTTTGTCTTCCATTCAGCGTGCAGGGGGAACTCAGGCCCTGCAGCCCTCTGAGCTCGATGCTCTCCTTGAGGGGATGGGGGCTTCCATCCACGCAGAAAGTTCCGCACATTACAATACTCTGAGCTTTAAATGTCTAAGACAGGATCTAAACAAGGTTCTGAAACAGTTTTTTGATCTTGTACTACGACCGAGATTTGATGAAAAACGGTTCAAGCTCGATCAAAAAAACAAAATGGAGGCCATCCGTAGGCAGGACGATGATCCGGCAGGACTTGTACGCCGAAAATTTAACCATTATGTCTACCGTCCGCATCCTCAGGGATTTGAGGTCACTATGGAATCCATAGGACGCATCACTCGCGATGATTTAGTTCAGGAGAGAAAACGCAGGTTTCTACCTCATGGGAGTCAACTTCTGGTAGTTGGGGATATTCAAGCTACAGAGCTCAAGCAGATTTTGGACCCACTCCTGGAAGGCTGGAGCGGAGCCGCCAAGGACTTGCCTGAGATCCCAGAAATGAAGCTTGATTTTAGTGGAGAGCGCTATTTTGTTCAGAAGGGAATTCCGCAAATGAAGATTCGGGTTGGACATAAGTCCGTTTTGATTTCCAACCCAGATTATTACCCTCTTTTAATCATGGATTATATTCTCGGAGGGGGAAGTTTTAATTCCAGGCTCGTTCAGCGTATTCGAACTGAGCTTGGTCTTGCCTACAGTGTTTATTCCTATGTCTGGGGGGATGTTTTCTATGGCACGATGGGAGTCGATTGTGGTACCCGTAGAGCTGGATCTGTGGAGGCTTTGAGGGAGATTCTGTCCGGGATTCGCAAGATTCAGGAGGATGGTATTTCCCCCGCTGAATTGAAGTTGGCCCGTGACACTCTTGTAAATCAGTTTGTGTTTAAATTTTCCAGCCGCTACCAGATCGCCAGACGTATGGTGGTTCTTGAACAAAAAGGTCTCCCAGAAGGTTTTTTAGAGCGCTATCTGCAAGCCCTGAAAGCAGTCAGTGGGGAAGATGTACTCAGGGTCGCTCGTGAGTATTTTCATCCTGAAAAACTAAAGATCGTTTTAGTGGGAGACTTTAAAAAGGTTGGCCCTAGCATGGAAAAAGAGTTTGGGAGATTCAAGGAGATTACTCTTCCCCGCTATGAATAGATCCTACAAACTGCTTTATGATGGTGAATGCGGTCCCTGTGTTCGCTTTGCAGCGGAGGTTCGTCGCTGGGATCGCCAGGAGGCTATCGAGTTGACCCCCCTCCAAGATCATTTTGAGCTTGATCAGTCCATCCCTCTGGAGGATCTGCTCAGGGAAATCCATCTTCTTGACCGTGAAGGAGCGGTTTTTCGAGGTGCTGAAGCAATTCACAGGGTTTTGGAACTTGTGCCTCAGACCCGCCCAATGCGCTGGATGATCGAATCACGTGCCGCAAAACAAACCACGCGCGTCGTCTATAGTTTTATGAAAAGACTAAGAAAAAAACGCTGCCGAAGTTGTAAGTAATTGAAATCAAGAATCAGAGGAATCATAGGGAGCAGAGGAATCCGAGGTAGCTGAAGAGAAGGGGCTTTTAGCGAGTCTTCAGTCTCAATTCAACGGGCCCCTTGTGTATAGGGCTTCGAAAATGCGTTTTCTTGGGGCTGTGTTCCATTTGTAATGGTAGATCAGTTTAGCTTTTTGGAACTGAAATACGGCTTCAGGCGAAACACCGGGTTCCCCTTGAGGGATGGGTGTATTCAGTCGCTTAAAATACCGTGTCCAGTAGGGCAGGGCTTTTGAGAAGTCCATGGGGGACGGTTTAATTTTGTCCTTGCCTTCTGTTGCCTGCAGGGCATCGTAGATCAGCTCTGAACAATAAATTTCATCACGATCACCGAGTTCAAAAGCTCGGTCATAGGGTTTGCCAAGATGCGATGATGCCCGTTGGATAAATTTTGAGATTTCTTCATGGCTCCAGTTTTTGGGGCGCAGCGCCGCGAATTTAAACTTGCATCCTCGTAGGAAATGGCTGAGTTGGGTTTTACGCACACCTGAAAAGATGGCCTCAAGAACAAAAAAGCCCGTGGCCTCTTCTTTTACGATTCCAACATGCGACCAATGTGAGCCTGTGGCATCTTGAACCCCACCTCCAAAGGCGGAATTAAGATGTTGAAAGAGAATATCGCCCTCACGAGGCTGGTAGGCACCATGAACCAAGCTGAACGAAACAATAAACAACAGAGGAAGCTTCCAAATCATTGAGCAAAATTTTAATCGAAAGACTTTGAGTGTCAAGTCCCTAAATATTTGGTAGAAGGAACTACCGGAATCATCAACCTACGGCCCCATCTTCTCTTCCTCTCCACTCCGATGACTCCTCTCTTAAACTTTCGTGTTTAAATCTCTTCCCTTTCCCATCCTCCGTTTCTTGATTCATCTGTTATATTAGTGCCATGGATGCAGATCTTGATGCAGAGCCTTTTTTTATCCGGCGCATCCTGGGTACGATAACCGGGGCCAGGGGGCGGGAACAGATTCCTGTTTTGCTCACATTCCTGGCTTTATTTACCCTGATGTTTTCTTACTATCTTTTAAAACCACTGCGCGAGGCTTTGTATTTCAGGGAGTTCACCACGGATTTTTTACCGGTTTTTCATCTATCGGTGATTGCATCTTCACTGCTTTTGACGCAGTGTTTCAATTATTTTTTTGATCGTGTAGATAAAAAAGTCCTGCTGCAGAGGACATTTTACTCCATCATCGTTGTGCATTTAAGCTTCAACGCTTTCTTGACCTTTCCGCATAAATCGGTCGTCTTTTTTTTCTGTCTCTGGGCTTCTATTTATTTCCTGCTTTGTCTGGCCCTACTTTGGGGGGTTACAAATCGGCGTTTTACAAGTTCTCAGAGCAAGAGGACATACGCTTTTATCTGGCTAGGGGCGACTCTGGGTGCCCTTGCGGGTAGCGGGGTGGCCTATTCACTTTTTAAATTGGGTTACTGGCAGCTTAATCTGAGTGCTTCCTGCCTTTTTTTGCTGATTTCTCTGACCCTCTTGAGATTGGCGGGCCGAAAAATTGACGGTCTGGAAATTAACATGCCGAAAGATCCCTCTGAAAAGGAGCCACAGTCTGGACCTGAAAAGATTGTGTCTGGGTTCTTGGGGAAAATATTAGAGCTGACCCGTAACCCGTACTTGGCTTCCATTGCAATTCTGGTTGCGTCGCTGACTTTTTCGCGCTCGATTCTGGATTATGCCACCAATGCTGTAGTGGAGACTTCTTTGGCCAGGGAGTCTTTTGACAGGGTGTTTGTGGAAGAGGGGGGAGTCAGAATACAGGAGGCGGAAGTCAGCAGTCAGGAGGTAAATGAAGGTCGTCTCAGGCCGTTAGGCAGGACTGACTCAAATCCAGATTTACGCGATTTTGTGCTGGGTTTGAAGAAATCTTCTTACGGTGAGAGAAAACTTCTGGTTACTGAGTATTTGAAAACCAGTGGTCTCTCTGTAGATACAGAAGAGTTTTTGGGAGCCTATGAACAATACAGTTTGGGGCTCCAAGATCGTACGGGAACCTTTTTTGCTCAGATTTATTATTATCAGAATATTCTGGGAATATTTTTACTTTTGGTATGCAAAGGGGCTTTAGTCCGTCTTCTGGGAATCAGGGGTTTGATTTTGTTTTTGCCTTTCATTTATTTGATCTTTACCGCAGTGTTATTTTTTCCGGTTGAAGTTCTTTTGATCCAGGGATTTAAAATTCTCGCGGGATCTGTAGACTATAGCCTGAATAATACGGCCAAGGAGTTGCTCTATGTCCCTCTCGACCTTGAAGCAAATCTTCGCTTCAAGCCAATCATCGAAGGACCGATCTTTAAAATCGGCAGTGCCTGCGCGGCGTTAACCAAACTAGCCCTGGATTCAAGCGGTATTTTGCTACTGGGTTTTGGATCAACCGAGATTTTGCTGGTCCTGGTCATCCTTGTGGTATGTTTTTGGGCCTGGCGGGCCAACCGTTTATCAGGGAACTTCTCACGCCTGACTCAGGCCTGAGAGAGTTGCATCTCCTCGTAAGGAATCTTCAGACAAAATGTGGTCTCTTGCCCCTCAATCGAGTCGACTTCTATACCGCCTCCAACTCTCTCAAGGAGAAGTTTGACATAATAAAGCCCGTATCCACTTCCTCTGGGCTTGGTGGTAAAAGATCGGTCAAAGATTCTTTTACGATACTTGGCTGGAATTCCATGTCCAAAATCCTTGAATTTAAGGACAAGATGGTTTGGCTCTGGCGAGAGGAAAATCTCGCAATACCTTTCCAGTAGAGAAGCCTGGGCGTCAACGGCATTGTCAAAAAGGGTGTTCATCATGCCTTGAAACTCTCGGTTGTTAACCCCCATGGCGGGGGTATCGCCAGCACAGACAAATTTACAATGGATTTGTCCTTCTCGTTCTGAGATCATACTCTCAAGAATGGTCTCTGGAATCGAGGCTTCCTCCTTCCTGATCTTTCTTTGATGTTCCTTGACAACAATTTGCTGATTACAGATTTTACCTTGAATATCTCTAAATGTGTCGATGGAATGAGATAGACGATCTCGGACACTTAGGATGATGTCTTGGGACACCTGACTTGGATGATGGATCAGCAAGGTTAGGAAGCCGTCCAGGATGTTTAAATCGCCAGCCATATCGTGGCAAAATTTAGCAAAGTTCTCTGAATCACTCATTACTGACCTCATGCCCCCCCCGTTCTCACAAATTTAAAATCTCCCACTTATCTATCGGACAGAATCTTATAAAACTTAATGATTTTTATATACTTTACTCGAATGCTGTATAATGAATCCTTCCGTAAGGATCAAATTCTCCGGGGTTTAGTGGAGTGGATTTAAGCCCAAAACGGAGGATTCTGGAGCCATAGAGCATGAGCTTGATAGAGAAGCATAACCTGATTGCCTACCCCCCGCTTTTGACGGGCCTGCAATTGAAAGTTCGCGAGTCTGAACTTCTAGAGAATGAGGTTAATGTCAATCGACT
>CAZRLV010000051.1:7620-14246 GCA_964600955.1 uncultured bacterium | reverse complement strand
GGAATTGCTTTCTCTTACCTTGCGTCGCAAGGGTGAGATTCTATATCGCGAGAAGCATTATGGAGACGCTTTAGAGGTGTTTGAACGTGCTGTAGGGCACTCGGATAGAGAACCTATATCCTGGTATCGCATGGCTTTGATTCATGCCCGCGAGAAGGATTTTGATCAGGCTTTAATCTCTTTCAGGAAAGTTATTTTGCACAGTTCTCAAAATTCAAAAATTCATCAAGACGCTTTGAAATGGTTGGACAAAATTTTTAACGAGCAGGCGGTGGAAGCCATAGCCAAGGAGGACCCCGAAGTAAAAAAGCGCGATGAGTTTTTTCAGACTTTATCTGTGGATGATCGTGAGAGAATTTTAGAGATTGGTGATGTCATTTCCATCAGCAGATCCTGGTTGCGTCAGGGGAAGATTCGCAAATTAGTAAAGACATTAAAGAAACTGGTTGGTGATTATCGTGATGTGGCCGAGATTTCCTATCTTCTCGGGCGTGCCTACCAAGAGTTGGGTTTGAGACAGCTTGCTAAACATCATTATTCAAGGGCTTTGGAAACCGACCCCAGGCATCTCCCGTCTTTGGTTTCCATGACCTATTATTTCGCTCTGGAAAAGAATTATTCCAAAGCCACAGTGTATTTAAAGCGTATGGAGGGTTTAGATTCATCCCATCATGAGGTTCTGGGAGCGAGGGGCTGGCTCTTTTACCAGAAGGGAGAATTCGAAAAGTCCATTGACTGGTTTCAGCGAGCCATTGAAAGCAGTCCGTCGTTTGCGAGTCATCATTATCATCTCGGTATGGCGTATCTGAGAATGCATCTGTATGCTTTTGCATTGCATAAATTCGATGATGCGCTCTCTGCGGGGTATCCAATCTCCCGTGTTCTCTTGCTCAAGGGTCTCGCAAACCTATATTTGGGAAGGACATCTGAAGGAGAGTCCGCTATTCAAGCTGCCATTTCGCATGCAAAAGACAATCCCAAGATCATTAGATTTGCGCGCAGGGTTCTCAAGGGTGCCAGATCAGGAGAGAAACTTCCCTCTATTGATTCCAGTCTTTTAGTGGATACCCGTCAATTTGAGGTGCGCGCCAAGACCTATTCCTCGCTCCAGGATTCCATGCAGAAAGTTTTATCGGGTAAGACACTTGAGGCCATCGAAGACCTCAGGGAGAGGCTGAAAAAAGACCCAAAGAACTCGACTCTTTTACATGTCATTGCTTTTTTGCATCTGCTGGTGGAGCGTGAAGATTTGGCAGACGAGTATTTTCGCCTGGCCCTGGATCGTAATCCCAAGGACTACCGGGCTATGAATAGTTTGTCGGAGCTGGAATTTCGCCGGGGAAAAATTGACCAATGCCTGCTGTATTGGGAGGAAATCAAAAGAGTATCGCCCTTGATCGAGACCGCTAGAATTTTAGATGACTTGGGGTTGAAACTCAAAGAGTATATGAATCTAAATCCCGATGACGAATGGGCTGTCTATGCTTTTAGTTTATTAAAACTGCATACGCGCAAGGAGGATGAAGCTTTGGATGTTCTTGAGAAAATCAGGGCCCGGACTCAGGAGCGTAGTTCAGATTATAGATCCAGATTGAGGATCTTACAGGGCCAGATCCTATATAAGCTTGGAATTTTGCAGGAGAAACCGGATTTGATTCAAACCTCGGCGAAATTGCTCACCGAAGGGGGCTACCGTTATGTGGATTTACTAAAGCGCTACGAGGGAGGTATTCGCTCCTTATTACCTGAGCCGGTTGTTGAAAAGAAGGTGGTTCAGGTTTCCTCGGACGAAATCAGTTTCCTAAACCAGGACCAGACCCTCAGGGCTGTAAGAAAGCCCGTGGTGCAGTCGGTATCCTTGAGGAGTCGTGCAAGACCTCTTAGGCACTGGAGAAAGCTCGACCGTGTTTTGTCCAAAAAACAGCCTCGCAAGGTTAAGAGTTCCTATGATCTGTTTTTGGAAAAGCGCCTGGACAAGCAAGAAAACTATATTGACGATCTTGAGCGTTATTCAGGGGCCAATCGAGATAGGGCGCCCCAGGAAGACCAGCAGAACAAAAGGGAAGCTGAGACTGCACTGATCCAATCCCTGCAGGAAATTTCCAAAGGCGACCTTGAAGCTGCCCGCTCCAGGCTATTGGATGCCGTAAATGCCAGAGTAGATTTTGAGGAAGCTTATTATGGGCTGGTGTTTCTTGACCTTTTACAAGGGCGTTTCAAAGACCTGGCAACCTTGCTACCCATTCTAAAATCGTTTGAAGACTATAGCATGCTGTGGAAACTGATCCAGGCTCATCTTCAGTTTCATCAGGGGGAATTTCAAGGGGCTCGCAATCTCTGGGAAGGATTGGCGCGTGAGATTCAGTTTCCTGATAATCGTATTTACAAAACCCTGGTAGAGATCTACACTCAGGTGGTAGAGCAGGCTCCCGGAGATCTAGAGCCAGCGTTAAGGCTGGGACTGCTCCATCATTTAGGCGGACGCTTTGAAGACTCTGTTAAGGCGTTGCGGGGGGTCGGAGCTTACCCGGGGCTGGTGCCTTATATCTGTGAGCCCCTCATCTTAAAAGGTTTGGTTGAGAGGCGTAGAGAACCGGTGAAAAAAGCCGTAAAACTGATGCGTGATTTTGTCGAGGTGCGTGACGAGGAACAATGGCTCAGCCTCGCCAAATCCATGGACAGTTTCCTCCTGAGTTATCGTTTTTTGGCACGCTGACCTGATTTCATGGCTTTCTTGGGTACACGCAATTCTCTACAGAATTCAGCGGCTTCTCTTGAGATTTTTTGGGTTTGGGAGTATTCTGTGCAGCCCTTTTTGGTGGGGTTTTGGGTGGTTTTTTAGTCGTGAATATATTTCGGGATATGCAAAGAGATCCGGTGCCTTTTGAGGCCCGCGAGGTTTGGATTTGGGCGCGCTGGTTTTTGGTTTCTGTGGGAGCTTGTTTACTCTACCTACCTGTACTGACCCTGGTGTCCATCCCAAAGATCCTGCGTTACAGCCCGATGTTTCTTACGTTTTGGTTTTGTCTATTGGCAGATCTGGGCTTGAAGATCTACTATTCCGAGGTTCTGGCTAACGGGCGCACTGTGGAGGTGATTTCCGGGTTTATGTCTCTGGTGCTGGTGCATAATAAGGGGGCGGCCTTTGGGTTACTTCAGGGTTTCTCCTGGCTTTTTGTGGCTATGGCCCTGTTGACCGGGGCTTTTATTCTTTTGTATCTAAGCCTTTATCGCGAAGAAGAACCCATGGTTTCCTGGGCTTTGGTTTTGATTCTATCCGGGGCCATTGGAAATATGATCGATCGGGTTCGCTGGGGTTATGTCACCGATTATATTTTGTTGTATTACCAGGATTTTCGCTGGCCCGTTTTCAATTTCGCAGATGTGGCTATCAATATAGGCGTGGGCTTGATTATTTTGGATATGTTGCTAGACCTGTCCCCCTTGCGCAGGAAAAAGGAGGATTCCTATGTATCCGGTTCTGACTGAAGTTTTTGGCTTTGAGATTTACACTTATGGGGTCTTAATGGCTATCGCCTTATATGGCGCAGTGCAGCTTGCCGTATTTTATGGTACACGCAGAGGTTTTTCTGAAGAAGTCATCTTGAATTTGGCAATCATCTCTGTACTCAGCGGCCTGCTTGGGGCAAGACTAACCTATGTGGCTCTTTATTTTGATCAGTATGTGGATAATCCCGTAGAGATCCTCATGATTTGGCGCGGGGGCATGGTGTTTTATGGAGGGCTGATCGGTGGGGTGATCGCTGGAGTGAGCTATTGGGTTTACAGCAAGCAAACCCTACTACCCATGGTGGATATTTCGGCCATCTGCGTCAGTATGGGGCATGGAATCGGGCGCCTTGGCTGTTTTTTCTATGGCTGCTGCTATGGACTGGTCATTGAGCCTGGGTCTCAATTTGAGGTTCTGGGGGTTCAGTTTCCAGGACTTGAAGGCTTGCGTCATGCCACCCAACTCTATGCATCATTGGGTAATTTCATGATTTTCATTCTCCTTATCCTGGTCTACAAACGCAGTAAAACTCCGGGATTTGTGACCGTGGTCTATTGTTATGTCTATGGGGTTTTTCGTTTTCTAATTGAAATGATTCGTGATGACTATCGCGGCCAACTTCTGGGGATTTCTCCTTTTTCGCCTTCTCAAACCATTGCTATTGCCGGAGTTCTCCTGGGACTGGGATTACATATTTATCTCTTGCGTCAGCCCCGTAAGAATGAAATGGCAGGCTTAGCACCCAAGTCTTCATGACCCCCAAGTCCTTCATGCTCAGATCAGAAAAAGAGGACCGACTTGATCGTGTCATTGTAGGTGAATGCTCTGAGCTTTCACGCAACTTTGTTCATCAGCTCATTCAAAAAGGCCGGGTGAGCGTCAATGGAACGGTCAGGGTTAAAAAAAGCTTCAAGGTTGAGCCTGAAGATCAAATTGAAGTCTCCATCCCTGAGCCGATCGCCCTGGAGATTCCCAGTGAGGATCTCCAGCTAAAGGTATTGCATGAAGATGATTCTATCCTGGTTATTGCTAAGCCGGCTGGGGTTTTAACCCATCCTTTGCACCCAGGACAGGGAGGAACCATCGTCAGTGGTGTACTGCATCTGGTCTCCAATCTTAGCGGTATCAATGGTGTTTTACGGCCTGGAATCGTACATCGCTTAGACCGCGAGACTACGGGAGCCCTGATCATTGCCAAAACGGATCTGGCGCACCGCAGTCTCCAGGAAGCCTTTGCCAAACGCGATGTGGAAAAAACATATTTTGCAGTTTGCCAGGGTAGCCGAAGGTCATCAGAGGGCCAGATTGAAAAACCCCTCGGACGACATCCCAAAAAAAGGCATCTAAGGCAGGTGGATCCAGAGGGGAAGTCTGCTTTAACCAATTATAAAATTATCAAGAGTTGGGATAAATTCCATTTGATTCTCCTTAGACCGCAAAGCGGCAGGACCCATCAAATTCGAGTGCATTTGAAATCTATTGGATTACCAATTTTACATGACCTGGAATATGGAGGACGATCTATACCCCGCTGGGTAAAGCGCGTTCAACTCCATGCTTTTTCCCTGAAGCTGGTTCATCCCACCAGAGATGAACCCATGTTCGTTCGCTGTTCTCTTGCACAGGACATGCTACAGGTCATCCATCGACTGAATCGAGGTGAGCGCTATGTTGGGTAAGTGGTTTCGAAAAAAATCAGACCGATTGGCGGATGATATCGCTCAGGAAGCCGGCGAGGCTGCCAGTGCGAGTATTGTCCTGGATTCTCCCCAATCGGATGAGTCTCAACCCTGGTCTGAACGGCTGAAAAAAGGACTCTCCAGAACGCGCGGGAGCTGGGTATCTGGAATTTCATCACTGTTTTCCGGGGGAGCATTTAGCGAAGACAATCTGGAGGAATTTGAGGAACTGCTTCTCGAAGGGGATCTGGGAGTCGAGGTGACTACAGCAGTCACCGATCAGCTACGCGTGGCGGCTGAGCGGGGTGAAATTCAAAACGAAGCCGACGTAGAGAAAATTCTCAGCCAGGTTATTCAAAGTGAATTTTCAGACAGTGTCGCTCAGATGAATCTGGACCATTCCCCAATAACCGTTATTTTGATGGTGGGGATCAATGGAGTTGGAAAAACAACAACCACCGCCAAGCTGGCACATCTGTTTCAGAGTCTGGGTAAGAAGACCCTGCTTGTGGCCGCCGATACGTTCAGGGCAGGGGCCACCGAACAATTGGAGGTCTGGGCCTCACGCATCGGATGTGAAGTCGTTGTGGGTAAGGAGGGTCAGGACCCTGCCAGCGTGGCTTTTGATGGACTGCAAACGGCGAAAGAGAAGGGGTTTGACCTGCTGCTTGTGGATACGGCAGGCCGCTTGCATACCCAGGAAGGATTGATGCAGGAAGCCGGCAAAATCTCAAGAGTCCTGGGTAAGAATGCCGAGGGCGCTCCGCATGAGACCCTGATGGTTTTGGATGCCACCACAGGACAAAACGCCATTTCCCAGGCTAGGCAATTTCATAAACAGCTCAAGCTTTCGGGTTTGGTAATGACCAAGCTCGATGGAACCGCAAGAGGGGGAGCCATCTTAGCGATCCACCGCGAGATGCAACTCCCTGTACGATTTATTGGGGGAGGTGAGTCCCTCATGGACTTACGGACCTTCAATCCGGGAGAGTTTACCGACGCATTGTTTTCAGAATACAGATGAGAAGCTTAACAAAGAAGACATTTTCCTTTGTGACCGTACCCATAGGAAACCCCGAAGATATCACCCTGCGTTGTCTAAATACTTTGAAAAACGCCGAGGTGATTATAGCTGAGCAGGTTAAGCCCGCAAGAAAGCTATTAAAAGCCTGGGAGATCCCTTTTTTTGAAGGAGAGTTTGACGGCGCACGTAGCGAGGTCTATCTTTTTCCGTACAATGAGAATCATAGCCGTGAGGACACAGACTATCTACGTCAAACTGTTTTGAGAAACAGCAAAAGAGCCGCCTATATTTCAGATGCAGGTTCCCCGCTCTTTGAAGACCCCGGCGCTGAGGTTTTGAGTTGCCTTGATGGCTTTACCGTTGAGCATTTTGCGGGAGTCACTTCACTGTCAGCCTTCATGATGTATTTTTC
>CAZRLV010000051.1:0-7610 GCA_964600955.1 uncultured bacterium | reverse complement strand
GGATTTCTACCTCGTCAGCGCCAGCAAAGACTGCAAAAACTAGAAGAATTCCGCTCCAGAAAAGAAGCCGTTTTTTTCATGGAAACACCCTATCGTTTAAAGCCTTTAATGCAAGATATCCAAGAGGTGTTTTCACGCTGGTCCATGTTGCTAGGTTATCAACTCACCACTCCAACGGAAGTTCTCCTACGGGGCCCAGTACCCAAAGTCACAAAAGAAGCCATGAAACTAGAAAAAGGCCCCCATGTGGTTTTACTCATCCCTCCTGGCTGATAAGGGGGTTCCGTAGGATGACAGGTTGGATCGAGGTCAACAATGACGATACCCCATGGCAATTTTCAGATAGTAGTTACAAGAATTTGCAAATTACACCAGGTCACAGGTTTTTAGCCATGAAGACTTGGGAACAGATTTCTTGGTAGTTTTGTTTTTGGTACCAGGAATAGGCCTGGGACTGGGAATGGACTTCTAGGAGTAAGGTGGTTTTGCCCTGGTTTTTGGTTTCGAGTTCGACGGCTTGCATGAGACCGGCTCCGATTCCTTTTCCCCTGATTTTTTCGTTGATGACGATTTGGGCCAGGTAGGCGCAAGAATTTAGGTTTTGGTCTTTTGGCGAGAAAAAGCTCTTAATCAATTCAGGATCACTGAGTAGCAAAAAATAGCCCATGAGCTGATCTGAATGATCTTCAAGAACCCTGCATATGGCGCGGCCCTCAGAGTTCCATTGGATGAAGCGGCGCAGGTAGTCCTTGCGCGAGTCTTGCGAGAGGAATGAGTGGGCATATTGCAGGATTTGGCTTTCAAGCACTAACACATCATCTAGGTGGTAGACTTGCAGTGGGCGTAGCTCAGAGTCCTGGGGCAGTCCAGACATGGTCTAGACTTTACGCGGTACTTTCTTCCCATAAATCTGCTTAAAACGACCGCCTTGTGCTGGGGTTGGCGGAGGTTTGGAACCCAACTCGCCTAGGGTGCCCTCGCCCTGAGGGGGGGCGGCTGCCGTGCCAGAAGGAGTGGAAGCGACTGGTGCACCAGGGGCCGCTGCAGTCGGGGCTGCCGGATTAGGGGTACCTTGTTTCATGGAAACTTCGGCTTCGGGAATGCCGTCTGGATACTTTTCCTTGTTGATCCGAATGACTTCCTGCCAGGTGGATCGTAGATCTTTTAACATCTGCACGATCGTGTCCAGGTTTTCGTCATTTTTATTGATATTGGCCTGGGCCAATGTGTAATTAATATATTCGTAGATATTGAAAAGGTTTTTGGCAATATCTCCACCAATGTCAAAATTCAATGAGACCATTAATTCGGTGATGATGTTTTGGGCTTTGATCAAAAAATTGGAGCATTTATCAATTTGAGTTGAATCGTAAATGATCCCCTGAGCCTGGAGGATATTCTTGACCGCTCCATCATAGAGCATGAGAATGAGCATTTCGGGACTGGCCGTCTCGAACTTCATTCGCTTATATTGATTCATTTGGCTTTGATACGGTGTAGCCATAAATCTCTCCTCCCGCTATTCGGTGATCCGATCGGGATTTACGTTCTCAGACCCAGTCCTCCAAGTACCAGGTTGTCTTGACAGCCGCTTTTGGCCATATTCATATAGTCGGTTATTTTTTCGAAACACTTCTTTCTGGACTCTAGAAAGTTAAAATAGTGGTTGGCGGTGGTCTCTATCAGTTCCGCTGTCATCTTCTGCCCGACCATTTTACCAATTTCTCGCTTAAAAAACATCTCTGCTTTCTGGTTCTCGTGATCAATCCAATCCAGGATGTAGCGATCCTTTACTCCACATTCGGATTGCATGGCTAGCTGATTGAATAAATCGCGGATAATTTCCTTGCCTTCGAGGTCCTCTGTATCGTTTTTATGGGCGAATAACTCCATACAGCTTTTTTGGAGTTGTTCGGCAGTGGTTTCCGCTGATTTTAGCTCCGTAAGCTTCGAATCAATATCCTCAAGAAGTCCGGCATGGTTAAAATCACGATGGTCGGTGTAAAGCTGATGCAGAGTTTCACGGATTGGATAAGTCTTAATCAGTACCTGATCAACCACCTGCTGAAAATTCATCAAATGACAATTCTCCTTCAGGATGCCTCTTTCTGAAGCATTGATCACCGGCGTGGAGGTTTTTTTAAACTCATCATGAAACCATTTGGCGTAAAGTCGCATATTTTTCTGGCAGTATACGGTTTCACCATTGACATCAGTTTCAGGATAGAGTTTATATTCCAGGATGCGTTGAATATGAAAGGTTTGCAGGCTTTTAAAGAGGTGGAAATTAGGAATGTCTTCAAGAGTGTCTGTGTAGCCGGCATCGAAATTTGATCCGGGACAATGGTAAAGAAAATCTGAATGCGCAAAGTCCTGTCCTACAAAAATAATAGGTCCGCACCCCATATTACGCGCCAGATCAAAGCAGGTCGATGCGATTGAGCCCCAGCTGATCAAAGCTTCCGGTCCGCTGGCGAATTCGCTGAGGTATTTGGAGTAGTAACCGTTAAAGGTTGTAATAAAGGCTTGCAGTCCCTCCATTTCAAGGATTTCGTGGAAACTCATGGGTTCTACAACCACGTAGGTACTGGAAACATCCATATTCTTCAGGTGAATGAAATTTCCAGGGGTTGGATCTGCCGTGCAAACCAGATGTGGACTGATCCCCTGTCCTTTTAGAATGGAATATGCAGTGTCTACACAGATGAGGACAGCCTGTTCCTGTAGGTTTCTCAGTCTTTCAAATTGAAGATGTAGCGAGGGTCCGGCCGAAATAATGACGGCTGGAATTCCTTCAAATTTCGAGAAGAGATGTCTGGCCCAGGGGAAATTATTGAAGTAGCGCACATTCTTCATGCAGTTTTGGGTGAAATCACCTTCAGATTCCATGATTGTGATGGAATTAATGGTGTATTTGGATATGGCCTGCATGAACTTTGATTTGACCATTTCCCATTCGCAGCGAAACAGTGAGTTGTAGGAGGGGAGTTCCATCACTTCAACTCCGGCATAGCGATAGAAGTTGTAGAGATCACATAGGTATTTTGCGAGTTCCTCCGCATTGGAACTGATGAGAATTTTAAACCTACGGTTCTTGAAATAGGGGGAAAGATCTCGGACTTGAATCGCGGTTTCAAGTATTTTATAGCACGGTTCTACAATGATGAGTTCAGCGTCTGGGTGCTGCTCTATGAGTGCGTCGATGTGATAGCCAAGTCCCAGGCCAAAAACGATGGTGAAGAAGCGTTTATTATACTCCGATTTGGCCAGGAGCTTTTCTCCTTCGCGTTGAGGGGAATAATTTGAATGCAGGGTCATTTCGCCCTGTCCTGAGTGAATTCGAAGATTGGGCTCACCCGAGCGTGTGGTGATACGCTCTACACTTGAAACTCGATGATCTTGGAGCTCTCCTGAAGTAAGGAGCTTCAGAAGGTCTGGAGCCGCTTCCTTAAGGTAGGTCAGGTCTTGGATCATCCCCCGGCCTCTGAAACCAGAGTGTCTCTGAAGGGGCCTGCTTCTTTGGCCAGGAGCTTCAGGGCGGGCTGCAGCTCATATTCCAGCAGATCAACCAGTGTGGTGCGGTCACCCGCGTTTTGGCATTCCAGAATCTGGTTCAGAATATCTGAGAGTTTTTGACTTTCTTGCACAAATACGGATTGCTGGAGGTTGTTTTTTAGGATGATTTCTTGAAACAGGGCCAGGGCATTGGTATAAATTGTGGAAAACCAGGACAGACCATCGGTAACTACCACAAACTCCTGATATCCTTTTGAATCATCGGATTTGGAGAAGGCCTCAAGCACTCCTTGAAGAACCTTGAGAATCTCAGAGAGAATATCAGGGGCGTCTTGCAGGCCTTCAAGAATCAAACTTTGCGGTGTAGCTGTTCTTAGTTTTAGACTTTGCACTCGTGCAATAGGTAGTCCCTGATTATCTGCTTCCCCAGTTTCGTCAAGATCCCGGTCATTCAGTTGGATATGTGTCAAGACTTCTCCAATGGGCTGTAGGAGGTCCGTCTCTATTTTTTGTAGAAGCTGGGCGAAGTTTAGGAGGTTGGTAACCTCAACTTTGACCGGTTTTTCGTTGATTTGAATTTCCATTGTAATACTGTTTTCGGATTCTTGCTCAAGAACTTAGATAACAGACAGGGTATCTCTCGTCAAGGTTCTATGCAAGTTTTGGAAGCATGTCAGGTAAGGAAATCTAAAATCCACCTGTATTTTGAGCCAGTAACTGCTGACTTTGGTCCTGGAGCTTGGATAAAGCCGTTTCCATCTCGGTAAATTGGCTCAGCAAGGTTTCCTGGTATTTTATCAGTCCGCGATTTTTGAAGAAAATGTCTGCTTCGAGTGTGGCGATTTGAGTATCGATCAGTGAAAAACTGGCGGCATCGGCGCGCCCGGCCTTCTTGGTTAAGAAACCGTTAAAGCTCGTATATTCCCGGATAGAATCTTTAAAGCGCTCGGCCAGACCAAATTTTTTCTTAGGGTCATCCTCTAACCCTTCCTGAGCGAAGAGCAGGCGCAGGTCCTCCATACTTTCCAGGGAATCATCAAATTTTTGTGTATCCGAAAACTGAAGCTTTCCAATACGGGTAGCTTCTTTGGTGGAACCCACTGCTCCGGTGCTAAGACCGATCTCAGATAGAGCCCCAAATTTGCCTTCTCCCTCCACAATCGAATAGGAAATACTTCTGAGGGTGTTGTAAGCCCTTTGCATGATGGGGTCACCTGTAAGAGCCTGATTTCGAAGCGTGCTCTCCTTCTCTTCAATATCTTCCGCATCCATTTCCTCAAGTTCTTTTTTAGTTAGCCCTTTGACCTTAAAGTCTTTTTTTACATTGAGCTTGTCGTAGATGAGTTCAATGGCAGTATTGTATTTGTCCACAAAGTCTTCAATTTTTCCGCGCGTAGCGTCTTTGTCGAAATCCACGGTCAGAGTGGTTTGCCCGACTCCCTCCAGGTTGAGGGTCACATCATTGATGAGATCCTTGACTTCATTGTCACTGCGCGTAATCTGCAGACCGTCTACGCTGAAAACGGCGTCCTGTGCTTGTTTGAGTATGTTTTTAGGGCCTTTGTCACTGAGTTCAAGGTCGGTGGCCATTGTGCCGGTGACATCCTGGATATCGATGGTTCCTGAAGTTGAGCTATAGGAGATTTGCTTATCGGCTCCGAGGGTGGCTGTTACCCCTGTGGTGCCGGTTTCACCATTGATGGCATCCACAATATCCTGGAGCCCTGAATAAGCGACGATGTCTACATCCGTACCATTGACTGAGATGGTGGCATTCTCGGTAGTGTAAAATTCGGTAATCGATGCGTCTCCCGGAGGGGAGCTTAAAAGTTGCTCGGCATTTGTTCCGTCCACATCAGTGAAGTCCACGCTCCCGTTTTCGTTGATGATCCCCAGTTGATCATTATCAACAAAGGCGCTTAGGCCAGCAGTTTGGCTGTTATTGATGGCATCGGCCATATCTTGCAGGGTTTCCCCACCAGCCAGAGTGAACTCCTGTCCGGCAACTGAGATGGTTCCCGCCGTGGCCGTAAAACCTGGAGTAGTGTTGGTGCGGGCCAGTTCTCCTTTGATATCTTCGGCTCCGATCTGGGATTTAAAACCGTCTTTGATCATGCCCAGATCCGCCAGGAGAGTTCCCTGGGTATCTTCGATGACCATGGCCCCTGAACTTCCAGTGATCTCGGAGTTGAGCATCAGGGTATTGTCCAAAACCGTTGCCGTAACATTACTATCATCCTTAGTGGCGTTGATGGCATCGCGGAGTCCATTAAGACTGATCCCTTCACTGATGATCAGACTGACTCCATTGATTTCAATCGTGGACTCTGAATTAGATAGGGACTCTGTTGATGATGCCTGCTTACCCGATGCGATTTTCTGTGCTTCGGCGAGTTGCGTGACATCAATCTCGTAAGAAGCTTTCTCTGCATCGGTGGTGGCCAGGGCCGAGAGGATTCCCTCTGTACTTGAAGTTGCGGTCTTTTTATTGAAGGTAGCGTTTAGGGAGAGTTGGAGCAAAGAGTCTTCTACGGCGAACATGGCAGAGTTGACCGACTGATACTCCTCTTTTTGCAGAGTTAGAAGATGTTGCTGACGCTCGGCCCGGTTGATGGGCTCTCTTTGTCGCGAAGTTAGAGCCTCAACCAGTTGGGCTGAATCAATCCCTGAAATTAGCCCGGTTGTTAATGCTAGATCACCTGACATGACCGCTCCTTATTATTTTGGCACAGTTTTATACTTCTACTATCGGCAAAGAGTATTGGAAGCTTTAGTCTTTGTTTGTTTTTGTTTGTTTTTTTTTGCTGATCCAGGTTGTTATGTGCCCCCATCCTGCTTCAACTCTAACTCTAGAGACGGGTTTCGGAAACCCCTGAGAGTAGTTTAGAAGGGCTTAGTGTTGCCCTTCTATTAAGGAATGCGGCCAGCTTCTCGATATTTAGAGAGGTATGTGCAGTCGATTTTTTACCTGTATTTTTCTGAGCTTTTTATTTTATCTGTCCACCGAGGCAGGACCGGTATTTGGCACTGCAGAGGTGCAGAAGATCAAGAAAATCATCCATGAAATGGCATCCATCCTGGAGGGGAATCACAAGGAAATTCTTGAGCTGGAGCAGGTTTTGGCATCTGCCGGTACCCCTTTACGCAAGGCCAGGGTAAAAGACAGGGTTCGCGTGAAAACCAATTCCTTTATGGATAAGCTCAAAGACCTCAGGACCGTTCGATCAAGCTTTATCACCCTCACTCCATTGAAGGAATTTATGATCTCCGTAGATGATCGCCTCAAGATCATGGAGGAAAACATAGCCCTGATTCAGGATATTTACTTCCCCAAAGTCCTTGAAGCTACGGGTGATGTGGAAGAGGACGATTATCCGACTTTTATCAATCCTGGTGACCCGCGCTACCAAATGGATGAGGATCAGGAAAAACTCGCGGCCTCCATCCAGAAAACCCGCAACTTGATGGGGCTCAAGGACAAAAGAGAGCAAAATGAGTCTGCTCAAAGGAATTTTGATCAATTCGTAGGTCAGCTTGATGTTAATCTAAAGGAAGAGGAAAAGCCCCTGCGCAGATTGACACCGGTACTCGGTCACCAGAGCCTGGATGACTTTCACCGTGAATTAAAGGATGCTCAGTCCAAAGATCCCGGTCATGAATGGGGAGAAACTCGCCCACAGAAGCAGTTTCGTCAATTTTTCCATGAAATTGAACATCTTGATCGTCAGCCTCTGGAAAACCAGCGCATTGTTACCGGGTTCCCCAGTAAAGACCTCCCAGAAGGCCCTCGCAGTCGCAAGACGTTTCAAGAACTAGTGCAAAAACTTCAGTTGGAGGCCAAGGCTGTAGATGAGAAAAAGGTAGTGGCGATTTCCCAGGGAGTGCAAGCGGTGATTACGGGAATCAACGCCTTTGTTAACGAAACACGGCTGGATGGACATCGAGTCAGCCCCAAGGAGTTTGGAGAATTTCTCCAGGAAATGGAGCCCATACGCTCTGAGGTTGTTCTCTCCTACCAGAAAGGGGTTGTCAAGAAACCGGATCCGCTCCGTTACAAGATATTAAAGCGGGCTACACGACTATCTACGGATGAC
>CAZRLV010000050.1:0-14501 GCA_964600955.1 uncultured bacterium | reverse complement strand
GAAAACCATGTTGGTAGGGAAGTTTGAACAAAACATCATAGGTGGAGTGAGGCTCCTGGAAAACGGACGTGGATTGGGTTTGATCTTGAAGTTCCTGGTTCATATTGCTTGATTTTGGATCACAGGGATTGCCAGATCATCGAATCCAGATTCCTCAACGATTTTAACTTCTATATTGTCACCAATCTTTCCATGATATTCAGACACATAGGTTAATCCGTCCACCTCAGGAGCCTGGAACTCAGAACGCCCGATAAATTGATCTCCCAATTTATCTTCAAGGATTACGCGTAATTGTTTTCCCGTTCTGTCTGCCAGATTCTCTCTTGTTTTCTCATAACAGCGAACCAGTTCACGCTGGCGTCTTTCGCGGGTTTTTGGATGGACTTTGGGGTGAAGTTTGGCAGCAGGGGTTCCATCTTCAGTTGAATAGGTGAAGGCTCCCATCCAATCGAAACGTGCGTCTCTAACAAAGTCTTTAAGTTCCTTAAAACAAGCTTCGGTTTCGGTGGGAAATCCAGCGATAAAGGTGGACCTTGTGGCTACTTCAGGAAATATTTTGCGCAATGTATTGAGCTCTTTGAGGTAACGTTCCCCATTTCCCGGTCTTTTCTTACGTGAGAGAATTTCAGGATTTGCATGTTGCAGGGGCATATCGATGTAGTTGCAGACTTTCTCGGATTCAGCCATAAATTCATAGAAATTGGGTTTTAACCATAGGGGGTATAGATAAAGCAGGCGGATGCGATCTAGATTCAGCTTTGAAAGCTCTTGGATGAGTTCTTTGAGAGGTTCTCCACCCGCTTTGCCTCCCTTGAAATCAAGTCCGTAAGCGACGGTGTCCTGACTCACCAGATTGATCTCTCTGGCTCCCCGATCAATCAGGCTCTGGGTTTCTTGGATCAAAGACTCGATAGACCTTGAGACTAGAGGTCCTTTGAAGCCGGGTATGGAGCAAAATGTACAGCTCTTATTGCAGCCCTGTGAAATCCTCAAATAGGCATAGGGGGATTTTTCCAGCGCTACGCGTTCCCAGGGACTGAAAGACGATGACAGTTTCGCGGTTTGAAATCCTAGCCGCTCTACAAGAGAACGTACTTCGTCCCATTGATTGGATTTGAGCCACCCCACTACCTCTGGGATACGCTGCTCAACTTCCGCGTAGCGTTGGTAGAGGCAACCCGATACGATAACCCTTTTTCCTTCCTCTACATGCTCTAGGATTGTATCAATGGATTGTTCTTTGGCAGAGTTGATGAAGCCGCAGGTATTGACAACGATCAGATCTGCCTGTTGTGGATCCTCGGTGTTCGAGAAGCCAAGTCGCAGAAAATGCCCCAGAAAAATTTCTGAATCAACGAGGTTTTTAGCACACCCCAAATGTGCTAAATGAATATGGTTCCTGGGCATAACGACCATGATACCGACTTTTTTTCGGGAACACCAATACCCCGGATCTGGAACTACACGATGTCGGCACGAGATTTTTCAATATGTACAAGGGATCGTTTCGCATCTTTGGCAAAACTGGTGGTTGGGTCCAGCTCAATCACCCGATGATAAAAGCTGATGGCTTCGTCGTATTGATTTCGAATGCGATAAATAGAGGCCATTTTAAAATAGACCTCAATGGAGTCCCGGTCCAGGTTCAGCGCTTTTTTATAATTGTCGAGGGCCTCGGATTTGCGGTTTGTTTCGTAATCTTCATTGTAGGCATTTGCCAATTCAAGATAGGACCGCGCATGATCGGGGTTTTGTTCCAGGGCTTTGGAGCAAATCTCTATGGCTTCCTGGTAGCGAGGCTTTCCAGAAATTGACTCTTTATTGTAAACACGCTTCAATCCCCAGTACCCCCAGGGATTGTTTGGAGCCTCCGAAATGGTAGTTTTGAACTCACTCATGGCCTGACTGGTTTCCTCTTCGGTCAGCGAAAAATTAGATGTCAGAGTGATCATGGCATAGCCGTAATTGAAATGCGCCATGGGATCATCAGAAGATTGCTCCACATTTTGTGCAAACCTGTCTCTAAAGCGTGTAAAAGCCTCATCGCGATCGGATTCATTCTCAGCCATTAGTTTCAGCAGGTCAATGAGATGGATACGGTGGACTCCATTTTCAGGCTCTTGCTCAATCATTTTATCAAGAATTTCAGAAGCTTCCTGGAATTCACGGGTTTCCAGATAAACTTGATACAGCCTCGAATGAGCCTTGATATGGGTCGGATGTAATTGGGTCAGGTTTTTCAAATACTCTTTGGCTCTGGCGATTTTACCGCTGAAATGGTGAAAGAGAGCAAGATGATAGAGAACATGCTCGTTTTCCGCGTCAAGCTGGTGGGCTTTCAGATAGGCATCAATACCCTTTTGAGTCTGTGGTTCAAGGTCAATAGCCCCCGTTAAGTTAATGCGATAGGCATAACCCAGGCTGATCCACTGCACCAGACTTTTTGGGTTTTCCTCGGCCTGCTTTACGAGGTTTTCAAGAATCGAGTCGGGGGTTGAGCCTTCATAGTCTGATTCGCTTGACTGAGTGAAAAAGTCTTTATACTGATGTAGCAAGGTCAGATGCAGAACCATATTTCCCTGTTCTACTTTTAGAGCTTGAATGAGTACCGGGATGGCTTCCTGGACGCGTGAAAGACGGGCCAAAATCAAACCCAGTCTTACGGGCAGTTCAATGAACTGGGATTGATTCTCCTCGTAGTGGGCATAGGCTTGCTGATAATCAAAAGCCGCTTCAGACAGCTTGCCCAGAGTTTCATTGATCTGCCCTGAACGATAGCGAGCGTAGAAATGGCTGGGTTGGATTCCAAGGAGGTCATCGTAGCTTGTTTTTGTCGCCTGGACATCATCATTTTTTTCAGCTTCTTTAGCCTGGGCCAGAAGATTGCTGATCTTGGTTTCAGTCTCTTTTTTGTCAACATCCACAAAAAACTCGTTCACCTCAGGGATCGAGGAATCAAGTTTAGAGCATTTTTCATAGAAGATCTTGGTTTGATCGACCTCTCCAAGACGCAAAAACATGCGCCCCATCTGAAAGAAAGGTTTGGGAGAGGCCGGATTGATCTCGATGGCTTTTTGCAGGTGGATGGCGGCTTCCTCAGACTCGTCGGCTTCACTGAGAATAGTCCCTAAAAGAAGATTGGCCTCAAAATCCATGGGTTTTTGCTGTAAAACCCGGTTAATTTCCAATTCTGCCTGATAAAGATTGTTTTCGATTTGATGAATTCGCGCCAGTTCATAATAGGCCTTGAGAAATCCCCGATTTCGTTCCACGGCGCTTTGCAGATGCTGCTTTGCCAGCGAGAAATTTTCCTGTTTCATGTAAATGGTAGCCAGATCATAATTGGCTTCATCATGAAATGGCGCCAGCTCCAAAATAGCTTCATATTCAATCAGGGCATTTTGATCCATTTTCCGGGAGAGAAAGGTCTTTGCTTCGTCCAGTTTGGCTCGAATCTCGATGGAGACCCGTTGATTCTCCACGGAATTGAGAAATTCTTTGATTTCAAGATTTTTGGGGTCTAGTTGGTAGGCTTTTTTTAAGTGGACCAGGGCTGCATCTAGGTTGTCTGAACCGTAATAGCATTCCCCCAGATAAAAATAGGCAAGAGAGTAGTTTTCATCAATGGAAACCGCTTTATTCAAAGCATCCAGCCCACTCTGCCTCATCTTCTCATCATTATTAAAAGCCTTGGAAAGAATGGTGTAGAGTTTTCCAAGTTCTGCGTGAGCCGGAGCACTTTCACTATGGGTTTTGGTCAAAACTTTGAATTCTGCTACAGCCTCGTCAATCATGTGATTATTGATATAGACGCGTGACAGATAGACAAATGTATTGCCTGCCGGAGACTGGCCGATCATTTTCTTGAGGGTTGATATGGCGCCCTGGGGATCCTTGGAGGCGTTCATTACCGAAAGTTCAATCTGTGCCTTGGTATGTTGGGGATCGGCTTCAAGGGTTTTTTTGAAGGACTCAGACGCCTTTTCCTTCTCATTGAGGTAAAGATAGGTTTTACCCATTTCAAACAGGAGCTCAGGATTGTCAGGATTTTCGTCAAGGAGTCTTCCCAGTAGAATCAGAGCTTCCTTGAACATACGGTTGGTCTGGTAGACCTGTGCGAGCCGCATATTAAGCTTGATATTGGAGGGCTGCTTTTCCAGTAAAGCTTCATATTCATAAAGCGCTTTGTCGGGCAGGTTGAGTTTGAAATAAATCTCGGCAATCTGCATGCGAATACCGGAATCTTCAGGCTCAAGAACCGAGGCTTTTTGAAAGACTTCAAGAGCGTTTTCAAAGAAAGCCTTGGTCAGGTAAATCTCGCCCAGGGCAATGAAAGCCGAAGGGTCATCAATGCCGAGATTGACTGCCTTCTTAAACTCCACGACAGCTTTATTCCATTCCTTGCCTGCATGAAAGGTTCTACCGAGCTCAAAATGGGCCATGGAGTTGTTGGGATCCGTAGCCAAAACCTGCTGAAGTTGAATCACGGCTTTGGAAGGCAGCCCCTGGAGTGTGAATATTTTAGCCTGACTGACCAGCAGTTCCGTGTCGTTGGGGGTGTGGCTCAAGAGATCCCGAATCAGCTCTGAAGCCTCTTTATACATTTTCTGCTCTAGCAATAGCTTGCTCATCTGACGTTTAAACGCGTAATCATCAGGTTTGAGAGCCAGGAGTGTGTCACAAATTTCAGTCTGCTTTTCCAGGTTTCCGATCTCACGGTAGTAATGCAGGGCCGCCTGGAGGACATCCAGATGGTCCCTCTTCATCGCCAATGCCTGCAGAATATACTTGCCTGCTCTTTCCATGTCTTTGCGTTCGAGATGGGCCAGGAAGAGATCGAGATAGATATCGATTCTCTCTGGGTTCAGTTCCAGGTTTCTTTCAAGGTACTGAAGTGCAGCGCGGAAGTTCTGCTGCTTCATATAGACCTTGGACACGAGGTCCAGTGCGGTCTGATGCTCATTGTCCCCATTGAGAATTTTGAGGGCATACTCCTCGGTTTTTCCATAGTTTTGCAGGCGGTTATAACAGTTCGCAACCTTGATCAGGTCGCTTAGATTTTCCGGGTCGATTTCCACAAGGCGTAAAAGAACGCCAATTTGTTCTGCAAAGTTTTCCTGCTTTTCAAGTATTTGGTCCAGCCTTTCTAGGGCTTCGCGATGCGCGGGTTCTGATTCAAGAATCCGCTGAAAATAGCCAATGGATTGGTCATAAAGATTTTTTTCCTGGTAGATCGAGCCCACCTGCATCAGGGTTTGCAGATGATCCGGGACCTGTTGGAGGATGTTTTCAAAATACTCCAGGGCCTTATCAAGAATCCCTTTTTGATAGTAGTCGCTACCCAGAACAAAAAGGATGTCCAGATTATTGGGAGCCAGTTTATAGGCCTCTCTGAACTGTGTGATCGCTTCAAACTCCAGCTCTAATGCCTTGTAACTCTCGCCCAGTTTGATGCGTGCTTCTACATTACTAGGGAAAGCCTGGATCAACTGTTCATAGATTTTTTTAGCTTGGTCAAAATGTCCCACCTGAAAATAAGTCCCTGCCAGTTTCATGGCAAAGCTTAGATTGTCAGGCTCCTTGGTATGCGCCTCTTGAAAATGCTCGAGGGCAAGATCCTGCTGACTCGTCTTCAAGGCCAGATCACCGATCAGCATATGCAGTTCAATTTTTTCGGGCTGCTTTTTCAGGAGTCGCAAATAGGTCCTCATTGCGGGCTCCCATTCCTCCTGGCTTTGGTAAACCTGTGAGAGCTTTTCAAGGACAGCTAGATCATCTTCATCCAGAGAAAGCGCTTTTTGATAGGATTCAATAGCCTCGGTTGCTCTCTCAAGCTTGACGAGAGAGTCTCCGGCCAGGGTTTCTGTTTCGCGTGCCCATTTGGGATTTTCCCTCAGGCTGGTGATAACCTCCAAGACAGCTTCATACTCTCCGTTTTGAAAATGCGCTCGGGCAATATGGAAATCAATTTCAGGATTTTCAGGCTGAAGTTTCGCGGCCTTGGAGAGGTAGTCGATGGCTGAGGGGAAGGCCCCCAAAAACAAATGGCAGAGTCCCATCTGATAGTAAATTTGAAAATCATTGGGATCAATTTCAAGGGCCCTTTCAAATTCCTTTAGCGCTTCCTGATAATCTGCCTTCTTAACAGCGCTTATGCCCAGTTTAAAATAAATCTCGGCATTGGAACCCTGGAGCTCTTTGGCAAGGGCGTATTCTTTGGTTGAGTCTTCCGAGTAGTTTTTAGACTCATAGACTTTGGCCAGTTTATAGTGGGCTTCCGCCGACTGGGGGGTCAAAACACAGGCGCGTTCAAAAGCTTTCTGGGCTTGATCCAGGTTCCCTTTTTCGTAGAGGAGTCCACCCAACTCGACGAAGACTTCCTTATGATGAGAGTCGAGTTGAATCACTTTTCTAAATATCTTGACCGCTTTCTTGTAAACCCCCTGTTGTGTGTAAGCCTTTCCCAGTTCGAAATGCGCTTTTACGTTGGTTGGGTAAGTTTTAATGGCATCTTCATAAAGTGTGATTAGTTTTGAAAAGGTCTCACGGGTTTCGTAGATACCCCCCAGAGAATAGATGGCTTCAATAAACTCTGGGTTATATCTTAAGGCGCGTTCATAGGCCTTGATGGCCTTATCCAGGCGGTTTTCCTTGCGATATGCTTCACCCAGTTCAAAATAGTATAGAGCATTGGTCGGGGCTTTCTTTATGGCACGCTCGTAGAGCCGGATGATGGCCATATGATTGCCCACGATCTTGTATTTATTGCCCAGGCGATAAACAATGTCTAGAAGCTCTGGGTCAAGATTTAAGGCTTTCTCATAATGATCGATGGACTGCGTGGTTTCTTGATTTTTTTCATGACATTCAGCCAGGAAGCGATGGTAGAGTGGGTTCTCATCGTCTAGATCCAGGGCTGACTTTAGCGCTTCAATCGCCAGCGGGATGCGGTTTTTATCAAAATAGACGCGTGCAGAAAAATAATGAGCCTCAGGTAAGTCTCCGTCCAGTTCAATGGCTTTTTTGAAATAGTCCAGGGCCGATTCAGGCTGATCTGTTTTATAGAAAGTGCGTCCAAGATTATGAAAAAGATCCCCGGATTCGGGAAGAAGGGGCAGGCATGCTTTAAATTGACGATTGGCAGAGGCGAAGTCCTCTGTGGCCAGGTAGAGTTTCCCGAGCTGCAAATTAGCCTCTGGATGATCAGCGTCATAGGAGAAAACTTTCTTAAATTCGTTGATGGCGCTCTCATGATTTTCTTTAAAGGCATAGTGGCGCCCCAGTTCCAAATGGGCATCGATGTGAGCCGGGTCCAGGATGATAGCTTCCTTGAATTCGTCGACCGAGTCTTGAATGGCCCCTTGACTGAAATAGGCCCGACCCAGGTGAAAGCGGAAGTCGGCTCGACCGGGTTGATAAGCCACGGCGGTTTGGAAGTTGTCTACAGCCAGATCCAGTCTTCCCTTATTGATATAGATTTTGCCCAGTTCAAAATAAACTTCAGGGACGGATGGGTCCAGTTCAATACTTTTTCTTAGTTTTTGAATGGAGGCATCCAGGTTGCCCTCTTTTTTGTGAGTCATCCCCAGAGCCAGATATACGGCGGCATTGCGCGGTTCACGCTCCAGAGCCTGATTGTATTGGTCAATGGCGTCATTGAGCCGATCCAGCTCATTTAAGCAATTACCTAAAGTGATATGCAGGACAGTATCCTGAGGGTTCAGGTGACTGGCTTTTTCCAGATAGTCGCTAGCCGCTTCATAATTACTTTCCTTGAGAAAGAGATCCCCGAGAAAGCGGTTGGATTCCAGGTGGTTTGGAGCCAGATCCAGCGAGGTGTAAAAACTATCTTTAGCCTTCTCCAAGAGTCCGAGTTCAAAAAAGGATTGGCCCATTAATGAATGGATCTCAACATCTGACTTTTCCTTATCTTCCGCTCTTTTAAGAAAAGTGATGGCTTCTTTAAAATCATGTGAGAAATGTTTAATTTGTCCGAGTCGCTTTAAGCTTGCAGAGTGGTTGTAGTCATTTTCCAGAGCCTGATGAAAATAGGCCTCAGCTTCCTGATGTCGATTCTGAAGGAATTCAAGGTTTCCAAGGGCGTAGAGAATCGAAATATCGCCCGGATTCAGCTCATGGGCTCTTTGGTAGTGCTGGTAAGCTTTTTCATAATGATTTCTATCTTCATAACCCAGCGCGAGAAGATAGGTGGCCTGATAATTGTCTGGATCAATATCCAGGATCTTATAGAGGGTTTCATTCATCTTCTCTATCAGTCTCTGGGTCTTGTATATTTTAGCAAGGCTGAAAAGAAGATCGAGAGAATCTGGATAGTATTCCAGAGACTTTTTGTAGATCTCTTCAGCTTCGTAAATGCGGTCGCGGTTCAGATAGAGTTCGCCCAGATCTACCAGGGCCCCCAGATGGCGAGGAGAGACCGAAATAAGCTCTCTGAGTTCTTCTTCCTGAGCCTGCACGTCATGGCGCGACGCATGAATTTTCGAGAGGTTATAGCGAGCTATCTGGCTTTCAGAATCTAGAGACAAAACTTTACGGTAGAGATCCAGGGCCTCGTTATACTTTCCCTCGAGATAATAGGTCTGTGCATATTCCAAATGCACCAGAGCCTCATTTGGGGCTAGCTTCAAGAGGGTTTCCAGAGTCTCTCGGGCATCGCTATAGTTTTCAAGAAGATTATTTAAGTGCCCGCTGCGCATCAATGCGGTTTGATGCTGGGAGTCGTTATCCAGGATTTTGAGGTATTGGGCCAGGGATTTTTCGTAACTTTCTTTCTCGAAAAAAATTTGGCCCATCAGAGCGTAGCTTTTTACAAATCCTGAATCCAGTTCAATGGCCTGGGTTAACTCATTCAAGGCCTTGGCGTGAGTTCCCTGAAGATAGTAGATCTGTCCTAATTCATGGTGTGCCCAGGCATCGTTGGGGACTCTCTCCAGGATGCGATTACAGATCTCAATGGCTTGATTGCAGTCTCCCTGTTGATAGTGAATACGGGCAAGGCGCTCATAGGCAGGCATGAAATTACTGTCAATCTCAATGGCCATCTCAAAGTTTTTCGTGGCCGCTTTGGTTTCGTTTGAGGCTTCGAGAACATCCCCCAAATGATAATGACAAAGAGGATCTTCGGGGAGTAGAGCCAGGATGGTTTCCATCAGCCTCCTTGAGCGCTCTAGGACGTCAGGATGATCGATCTTATAGTCTGTGCTTAGATAGAGTTCTTTAAGGGAAAAATAGGCCTCTTTGAATGATTCTTGAGTACGAATGGCTTTTTCGAACTGGTGCACTGCCTTGTTCAGAATCTCCTCTTTATAAGAAAAGGCCTTATGGAATCGGAAATAAGCATAACCCAGTAGATAAGCAAGCTCGGCATTATTGGGTGAAAAAAAGGATGCGTCTTTATACTGCTTAATCAGGCCTTCATAGGCCTGGACGGCATGGTCCTGATTTCGATGTTTGCGAAGATAAAGGTTGATCAGGTATTCGCCTGCCGGGACTTTATCCGGATGCGAATCGAGGATTTTCTTATATTGCGAAAGGGCTTCATCAATAGAGCCCGAGGACTCGAAGGCTTGAGCCAGATTCAGGCGAACATCCTGAAGGTTTATTTCGGTTTCTTCGCGAGCCGTAAGCAGGGTCAGATAAGGGTTAGCCCCCAATGTAGGGGCAATTCGAATAAAATGCTGGTGAGTTCCAATAGCTTTGTCCAGGAAGCGTGTGGAAAAGTATAGATGGCCCAGTGTCGCCAAAGCAAAGGAGTGGAAGGGGTCTTGTTCTACGGCTTTTCGCAAGGAGTGCATGGCAGAGTTATAGTCAAATGATTTTGCCTGTAAAACCCCCATTCGTATCAGGGAATCCACATGATAAGGGTTGAACTCAAGGCTCTGCTGGTAGCATTCGAAAGCCATTTCCTCCAATTCCTTGGAAGGGTGGAATCGATTGTAGATTTCATAGGTTTCCCCAAGTTCAAAATAGCTCTGATCTTGAAAGGAACCCAAATCAACAGCTTTCTCGCATTGGCTGAGGGCCTCTTTGAAGTCTGCCTCTTCAAAATTCTTTTTCTCAGGATGGAGCCGGCAATATTTTAAGCCCCAGGCAAAAAACGGATTGTCTTTTTCTTCCCTGCCCCCTATTTCAAGATGTTTGCTGGCTTCTTCTAGGCGCTTGTTCAGGCGCATGCCCGTTTTAAGAAGGAGATAGGACATTGCCAGAGTATAGGAATCCGCAGGGAGGCATTGGTCCGCGCCAGATTTCTCCTCCAGGCCTGTAATCAGTCGATCGAGCATATCACTGCCTGAAACATAGGAGGAATACATATAGCGATACTGAAGTAGAAGTTTCTGGTGCGCGAAATAGTAACCCGGATCTATTTTCAAGCACTGACGGAAGGCCAAAATAGCGTCGTTAAATTCGCGTGCCAGTGAACAGAGAGAGCCCAGTTTAAGGTGGGCTCTAAAATGGGAGGGGTCTGCCAGAATAACCCTTCGGTATTCAGCCTTGGCTTTTCTGAGATCACCCTGGGAGTAGAATTGTTCTCCCCGATTGAAATACAGGTCGGCGCGCTCAAGCCTTTCCTGCTCACTGATCTGTGCTAGAGACGATTCAAGCTGTCGAGTTTCCTGCTCAGCCAAACCGTGCTGCATTTTGTCCATGTAGTCCATGGACATTTGTTCCATGCGCTGGAGATGATCTTTGATCTCCTGGAGAATCTCGTCACTCATGGGCCGGAGTCCTTCTATTTTGAATTCATAGCCAGTTCTCAGACTCAAGGCCTGAAGCCAATGTGGCCCGCGCCCCCACTCTAGATACCTGGTCTTTAGTCCGATCAGTATAGCACAAAAAATGGCGATAACAAAAAGAATATGTACGGCTTTTTACGGTTGGGAAGGTCCCGGGTTGCCCCGAGAGCCCGAGTAAAGATAGGCTGTTCTTCTGATAAGCTAATTTATCCCGGCAAATTATGGAGTTGATTCTAAGAGTTTTATGCCTAAGTTTGGGGGGCCTGTTGGTGGTCATGGGTTCCGGATGTAGTCAGTCTCCAGATTCTTCCAAACAGGGCCCTGGCAATTTCCAAACTTCTTCTATTGAGCGCCAGAAATTGGGACAACAGACTGTTGAGGATTCCTTAGCGGTGGTGGAATCCTCTTTCTATGATTTGGAGGTGGATGAGCTAAAATCCGTGGTTTCTGATTTATTTGCACGTCAGGAATGGAAAAAGGCGCGTAAGGCCATAATGGTGTTGTTGGAAGATGACCCGGAGTCCCTCGACTATCATTTCATGGCGGGTCGAGTCTGTTTTGAGGCGGGTGATTTCCCCGAAGCTATGGATGAGTTTCGATTTCTTCAGTCTCCAGGCTCAGGATTGGATAAAAAACGTCTCAAACAGGCGCAATCCTATTTAAGCTATGGGCAGAAGAGAGCCGTTACTCTGGTTGATGAAATCCAAAAGGAGACGGTCGCTTCGCGCATGTCTGAGAAGATCTACGAGATTCTCAAGCTGAATCCAGATGTGGATTTTAAAGCGGCTCGGGGGCCAAAGGGGCAGAGCGGGCGCAGTCGTAGTTTTTATATTGTTTCCGCATTAAAATACTTCAATGATCTACTGAGGGAGCAAAAGGGTTTTTGGACCTACTACAAGTTGGGCTTTTTGCATTTTCAGATGCATTGGTACGAAGACACTTTGGAGGAAATTGACAAAGCCTTGACCTTAGCAGATAACCAGGAGCAGGTGTTTATGGCCTTGCGCTTACAGGCTGAGGCTCAAAAAAAGGCACCCGAAGGTGATGGGAATGCCCTGGATAAACTTGCGGCTTTGGACCTTACCGAGGACATGCTTGAAGAATTTCTGTCGCAGTATGCTCGTGATTTGACCCAGGCACAGATCCATAAGATCCGCGAAGTAATGAACACGGGCATGCGCTTAAAAGAACGCCTGGATTCTGTCGAGACGGACCAGGAAAAACTGGACCTCCTTCAGGAATTTCAAAACTTGTCCCAAAATATGCTCGAAGGCGAGTCCTTTCCTCCTGAGGTTCAGGCCAAAGTCGAAAAGGGAAGCAAGCGCGCTAGTAAGTTATTTGATCGTTTTCGAGAACAGATTCGAATCAAGCAGGAGGCTTTGAAAGAGTAAAGAGCAGAGAGGGGAAGGAACTACAGAACTATCGGAACTAGAGGCATCATCGGAATGGGGAAAGGAAAAAATAGTCGCCATCTTCTGCTTCCACCTCCCCGCTCTTTTCTTATTCTATAGTTCTCTAGTTCCGATAGTTCTGTAGTTCTTTATTTTTGTCATCCTACGGCTTGACCGGGGGATCCATTTTCTCTTTCTACTGACTTCTGGATTCTGTCTCCTGTCTCCTCATCTTTCAGCCTTTTTCTTCTTGTCTATTCTGGAAGTTCTGCTGAAGAACTCAACAATTTACCCACTAGCCCCCATTCCATGGACTGACTTGCGCTCATCCAGAAATCTCTTTTTGTACTGCGCTCGACCTCAGACAGACTTTGTCCAGATTTGTCGGCAATGAGCTTGTTCAGGTGAGAACGGGTTTTAATGATGTGGTTTGCATGGATCTCCAGATCAGATGCAGTTCCCTGCATGCCACCCAGCGGTTGATGCAGAAGATACTCGGCGTTGGGTAGTGAAAGACGCTGTTTTTTATCCGGTTGCAGATAGATGATAGAGGCAATAGAGGCTACAAGCCCGCTGCCAATTGTATAGATTTGGGGGCGGATAAACTCCATGATATCGTAAATCGCCAGACCTGAGGTTACCTCGCCGCCAGGAGAGTTGATAAAGAAATAAATGGGGCGATCGGCTGAGTCATCATCCAAAAGAAAGAGCATCTCAATGATGCGTTTAGCCGATTTGGCGGTAACGTCTTCACTCAACAGTATTTTTCGGGTTCTTAAGGTTCTCTCCAGAATTCCCGGACTTTGAGCTTCATCCTTATTTTCTGTTTCTTCACACATCTTGTTTTCCTCCTCAGGCATTCAGGCCTGCCTCCAGATCTGAAATAAGATCTTCACAATCTTCAATTCCGATAGATAGTCTTATTAATGTATCATGGATACCTAGTTTCATTCGTTTTTCTTTGGGGATGGTTGCATGCGTCATCAGAGCCGGAATACAAACTAGGGATTCGACCGCTCCCAGGCTTTCTGCCAGGGCAAAAAACCTGAGTTTTTCAAGGAAAGGTTCGACTTTGACTTCCTTCAGTTCAAAGGAGAGCATTCCGCCAAAACCTGTGGTCTGTTTTAAGCTGATTTTATAGCCAGGATCGTCGGGAAGTCCGGGGTAGAAAACTCGTTGGACTTTTGAATGTTCCTTCAGAAAAGTCGCAATACGCAACCCGTTTTCAGCATGGGTACGCATCCTAAGGGAGAGAGTACGAATTCCACGCAGGATGAGCCAGGAATCAAAAGGGGCCAGGACAGCTCCTACCGAGTTTTGTAGGAATCGGATCTTTTCCAGGTCTTCTGGATCTTTTACAGAAAGGATTCCCCCCAGGACATCGGAATGCCCACCTAGATATTTTGTGGCGGAATGAATTACATAATCTGCCCCTAAATCCAGGGGTTTTTGAAAACAAGGAGTCAAAAAGGTATTGTCCACGCAGACTTTGATACTTTTGGAATGGGCTATCTCTGCAATCGCTTGAATATCACTTATTTCCATCAGGGGGTTGGTTGGTGTCTCAATGAAAACCAGACGGGTATTTTCCTGGATCGCCTGGAATAGGTTTTCAGGGTTTGTGGTGTCCACAAAGCTAAAGTCCAGGTCAAACGCCTTAAAGACATCCATGAACACGCGGTAGGTTCCCCCATAGACATTCGAGGAAACAATGACATGCTGACCTGATTCCAGCGTTTGGATCAGGGTTGATATGGCCGCCATTCCGGTTGCGAAGGCGCAGGACCCCGTGGCGTTTTCAAGGGCGCTCACGTTCTGTTCGAGACTTTGACGAGTGGGGTTGTTGGTGCGAGCGTACTCAAACCCCTTGTGCTCCCCCACGCCTTCCTGGATATAGGTGGAAGAGAGATAAATGGGAGGGGCTATGCAGCCTGCCAGGGGTTCGGGTTCGTAACCTGCATGGATGACTTGGGTTGCTGTTTTATCACTACGGGTCATAGGTCGAGGATTCCTTTGCTGATATAGCGCTCAAGCCGGTCAGGAATCAAGGTGACCACAATGTCATCAGGCCCCAAATCCCTGGCTATTTTCAGGGCGGCGCAGACGTTGGCCCCACTGGACCCTCCAACCAGAAGCTGTTCTTTAAGAGCCAGTTTTTTGACCATTGCTTTGGAGTCTGCGTCTGAAATTGTAAGCACTCCGTCCGAGAGACTCATGTCTAGAGTCTCTGGAATAAAGGAGTTCCCGATGCCCTCAACCCAGTGGTCTCCTTGTTCCCCTCCACCGATGACTGAGCCTTGCGGTTCAACGACATAGGTTTTGACGGCTGGGTTTTTTTCCTTGAGAAACCTGG
>CAZRLV010000049.1:0-14582 GCA_964600955.1 uncultured bacterium | reverse complement strand
AGACTCAGCAGTCCTGGGTTGTTAAACCGATCAAAGGCTCTTCAGGGATGCAGGTTTTTCTTGGGAAGATGGTGGAAGATCCTGGGTTTTGGGCGCATATTTTGAGTGAGGCGCGCAAGTTTGAGACCATGGTGGCACAAGAGTATGTGGAAACCCCACGTATGGATGTTTGCGAGGTGCTAGACCATACTTTGATTCAAAGACCGCATTATATGGATATCAATCCGTTTTATATCCAGGATCAAATGGGTAATTTCTTCGCAAGATGGAGCCATACCTATATGACGGCTCAATGCACACCGGGTGTAGGGGGAATGTATCCCGTAGTTCTGGAAAATGGAAAATCCTGACAGCTTCTAGGCCGCAGAGGATTGAATATGGCTCAGGAGTTCAGGAGAATTGCACGACCACTGTTCAAGGTTTGAAACCCGGGATTCAAGAATTTCAAATTTCAAGAAATCCTCAATATGGCTTAACTGACTAATAAAAACCTCCATGCGGTGCCTTGAGTGCTCCCTGGTTCGCGTAGATAGGACCCCTTCATTTTCAATGAGGCGTAGATAAACGTCTCCGGGGCCCTTGTTTTGTAAAATGGGGCTTCCCTGGTTACAGGCTTCATATTGTAGAAAGTCCATGCGACCCTTCAAGCGTGTTTCTAGAGTTTTCATGGCTTCATAAAGCCTGTCCAAGCGTGACATTTCTCCTTCGATCTGATTAAGAGATTTGTGCAGGTCAAAAAAGTGGTCAAAATCTCTTTCAGGATTCAAGGTCTTGAGCTCCTGACAGCGACCTGAGACTTCATCTTTAGCTGAAAAGGCCTCGTTGAGTCGTGATGCTACGAGGGTTCTGGCCTGAATCCAGCGCGGCAGAAAGGATTCATTATAAAGTCGCAATAACTGGTCGGGCTCTACACTCTGGTGCGAGAGGACTTCAGAAAACCGTTGAGTCTTGAATTCCTTAATCAACTCCTTTTTTACCCGATTCCATTGACTAAGTCCGCGATAGATGCCCATCAGGCTTCCTAAAATGGCCCCAACTCCTGTAAAACCAAGTAATTTCAATGCCGGAAGCGAGTGTTGCATGCTGCCAAGAACTAGAGCCGCAAAAGCAAAGCTAGTCATGGCGGTAACAGCGGTAGCACTGGCCCTTTTATGCTTTAGGGTAAAAAGAGCGCTGACGAAGAAACCCAGGAATATAAAGGGGATTAGGTGCCAGGCTATGGACTGGGATTGAGATGAAAGACCTGCAACAATGGCCAAAAAGAACCCGCCTGTGAAAAGATGGGTTGAGATGAGCTTAAAGTCTGGACTGAAGTCCTGGTCAAGAATTTCCTGTTCGATTTGTTCCTCGGCCAGTTGGTTGCGGGTTTTATTCACCGACTCTTCCCAATTGGGTGAAAGAATCTCCTCAATGATCTCCCGGCAGGCTCCATCGAGGACCTGTGGTCTTTCCAGAAGGCTGGCCTTGTCTCCAGAGGACAAGAGCTTTTGAACCAGATGGCTCAGTTTGTATTTGGAGAACTCCAGCTCACATTGAAGAATTTCGCTCAAACAGATGACATGCTGAAGAGTAGCCTGGCCAGAATAGTCTTTGAGGAGCTTTTTGCTGACGCATTCAAAAAAAAGTTTGAGTTCGGTCTGAATTCCAGAACCTGATTGGCTGCCCATCATCACATCGTTCGACTTCAGGGGTAACCCGGACTCAGGAATTCCAAAAAAGCCGCAAAGATTGGATCTATAAATCTGCGCCATGGATTTTTCGCCTTCATTACCTGAGATGGACTTTGAGAATGTCCTCAAGATAAAGAAGATTGTTTCAGGTTTAAGATCCGCTTGCGAACTCATTGTTTTTTCCAGAAAAATGGGATAGCCAGAACCATACTGACTACATTTTCCCCTTATTTTTTCGGTCAGGCTGGTTATGATTTTTATGATCGCGAGGTGAAGAAGGCTATGACGGGCGCTAATGGGGCCGTAGGCTCCGTGGTTTTCAATCATTTTGGTGAGCTTTATGAAGTTGTATATCTTGGAAACAAGCAATCTGTTCTGGCGGCCACGGCCAGGATGCATCAGAAGCTCGGTTCGATTCATGCATGGATCAATATCGCCATCAACAGAGACAATTCAATTAGGCCGAAGAAGTGAATGAATGCCTATAGCTATCGTCATTCTCCGACTTGATCGGGGGATGACAGTATTTTATTCCCCATTCCGATGCTTTTTGTGGTTCCGATAGTTCTCTAGTTCCTTCTTCAACCTTTCGTGCCTTTCGTGGTTAAATATCTTCTCTCCTCTTTATCTTCCTCAGAATTTCTGCTGCCTTCTTGTTGGAAGTGGTTTCGGAGAGTTCCTTCTCTATCGTCTTGAGAATAATTTTACTCCGGCGGTAGTCTTTGATCTCATGATAAGCTTTAGCCAGGTTCAAGCGCACCTGAGCTCGGGTTTCATTGGGGATCAGCAGGGGGTCTGTTTTTAAAAGCTCAAATCCTCTCAAGGAAGTAAGAATAGCCTTTTTAGGTTGATTTTGTTTCAAGAGATATTCGGCCAGATTGAAAAACTCCGGGTATCGTTGGGGCTTGGAATGCGAAAGGGAGTTTAAACTCAAGCCTTGGTCCCAGAATCCGTAGCTGAGAACCTCAAATACATAAGGAGGGATGTCATAAGGTGAGACCAGTGCTCTTTTTAGCTCAAGTATAGCCGTATGCGCATTGGTCTCTAGCCGTGCCTCTCCCGCGTGCAGAGGAAGGACTAGATCCGGGATATCAATTCGTGTGACAAATGGATGAATTTTTTGACAATGGAAGAGCTGAATCATGAGCGGTTTGGCTTGCGTCAGCCCTCTAAAATTCACAAGTAAAAGGGACTCTTCCCTCTCCTTTAAATCCACTCCCTGGGATTCTTCCACACGATATCCAGGCAGGTTATAGATCACTCTGGGCTTTTGATAGGGAGGCTTGAGCGCCAGGACAGCCTCTATTTTTTGAGAACCAGGGTCAAAAACTTCATTTCGATATAGAAACTCCACTTTGCCGACACGGGCCAGTGATTCAAAATCCATGGCTTGATGGGAGACTGCCAGAAGCAGGAAGATCGCAAAAAAAGAGCGGGGAATCAGGTGGCCCATGCTCTCGATTATCGGCATGGACTTTGGTGTTTTTAGGGGCGGGAATCTAGAAATTCAACCGAACGAAGAACGCCGATCCCTGACATGGAGCGGGTGTCCACCTGTAGGACCATGCCAGAAACACCAGGATACTCAATTTCATCCCCGAAGGCTTTTAGAAAATGATCCTCCACATCAATGTGCGAGGTAATGAGACTCCCCACCGGGGGATGAGCAATCGTAATTAGACGACTCACAGAGCGAAAGCGTGGCGGGGTGTAGTAACGTCCAAGTTCGCCGGTGCGCGTGAGGTTGAAAACAATAAAATAGGGGGCTCCGCTACTGGTTTGTTCTCCAAATGTCACCAGGATGCCAATGGAGCTTCTTTGTTTACGTTTTTTGGCCCAATTTTCATCAGGTGGATATTGAAGGACTCCCCATTCCACCACCATCTCATCGATTGCCAGGGAATCTTCTATGGGTAGATCTCTAAAACGTCGTGCTCTCAGACCGAGGATGCCTTCGTCACTGGCCCCCATGAGTAAAGCATTGTTCATAAAACGGGGTCGGATATCAGAGACAAAAATAGTAGGCACACGAAATCCAAGGCCTTTAAGAAATTTTCTGGCATTTACATTTTGGCTTTGGGCAAAATCATAGGCAAGTACGAGACTATTTTCACTCTCAGCAAATCCATGGAAGCTGATCGACAAAAAGATGAGAAGCTTAAAAACTTTTATCATGGTTCCTCGTTATCAAAGGCTAGTCGGAAGACAGTTCCAGAGCGGCAAGCAACCCCTGTCCATTCATATTGCGGGTGTCTACTTCAATGCCAACCCCTGAAACTCCAGGATAAGCAATATTTGCCCCAAATGCGCGCGTAAAATAGGCTTTTAAATCCAGATCGCTGGTTAAGATCACTCCTTCTTTAGGGTGTGCGACGATGGTGTAGCGTCCTACTTTCTTGAAGCGTGAGGGCACGTAATAACGACCTATTTCACCGGTTTTAGAGAGTACAAACCCGATGAAGTAGGGGGAACCCTCACTGGTTTTGGGGCCAAAAGAGATAACAATAGCGATGGAATTTCTACGCTTTTTTTTCCTGTTCCAGTTTTCTTTTTGCGGGAATCGCTCTACGCCCCAGACTAATTTTGCCTGGGTAATTTTCTTGGGGTTTTCACGTAATGCTTCAGGGAAATTACGAATGGCACTACTTCGTAGTCCGTAATAGCCACGGTTTTTGCTACCTATCACCAACCCCTTGTCCGAAAAACGGGCATCAATATCCGAGACAAAAAAGCTGGGAACCTCAAACCCAAAGGACTTCAGGACATCCTTGGCGGAATCGTTATAGTCTAGCGTGAAATCCAGTTTATGGCGCAGTTTCTGGGGCGAGGATTCCTGGAGATTTTCTCCCTCTTCAACGATGCTCTGCAAATTATCGTCCTCATTCTCTGAACCGGAACGGTCAGAATCAAAGATGGAATACCAGGGTTCTTTATCACCGAGCTCAAAAAAATCAAAAAACCCTGCGCAGGCCGTATAGTTAATAATCACAAGTAGGGTAAAAGGAAGGTAGATGGATTTCATGCGACTTAAGGATTCTGGTCTATTTTATGTACGCAATAAGCTATAAGAAGTTTCAGTTCGCGAGAAAATACCTTTAAAGGTTAGTTGGGATTTTTTGGGAGTTTTGAGGACCTTGGGAGTCGAACTTCTTTAAAGTTTTGGTACTGGACAAAGGGGGCTGAGAGAATGCGCTGTTTTTCTATATGGGTTTCCTGGTGAAAAAACTGCAAAATACTCGTGGGATCTAACCTCATACGATTCTTGATTGTCTCTGAGTACAAGAAGAGTTCTGAACCCGCTGTGGAGGATAGGGTACCCAGTTTAGCCTGAAAGCAATAATGGATTTGTCTGCCGTAGCCACCTTGAATAACTTTCAAGGCACAATTTTCAATCTGGTTGGCCACAAAGGGTAAGAGGCCTCGATGAATGGCACGTTGATGACGCATGTTTTTCAGACTGTTTAGATAGGAGTCAGCCCCAAAACCGGGAATTTTAAAGTTGAGATGGGGTTGGAGAACCCATCTTTCGTTATGATCAATGCTAAGGATGTGTTTAAGGCTTGGATCAAAAATGCGTAGATCTTTGGCAGGTTGGCTCAGATTTTGGTCAAAGCGAAAATAATTGCGCGTGTAAAACCCAAGAAGATGGTAAAAAAGCTCGGGCTTGAGTTTTTTCCAGGCCCTGAAAAGAGACCAGGCTGCGTGATCTTCTTTGCCGGTAAATATGACAAAGCCCATAAAGCCGGGCACCTTGAGAATTTTTCTGATAAAAGTCTTGAAACCCGGTCGTGTCTGAACGGATGTGGAGGACAATTGTAGACGAGGTTTGGGTAGAGAATTACCGTTTTGAGGGTCAATTAGATAGGGGACGGAATCAGGAATGGAAACGGTTAAATCGCCTTCACGTTTGGCTCCATTGCCTCTCCCTCTCTGATGCCACTGTGCTACCAGAGTATCCTCTAGAGAGAATACCAGGATAAACTCGTTTTTTTTCAACTCCAGAGGTTTAAACATTCCTTCTTCACGGTAGCGATGTGTCACATTGTCTACAGCGTTGGCAATGACATCATTCAGGTAGGCTTTTTGTCGTAGACTGGAGTAGCTTCCTGATACGCTTTCTAGCTCGTCGCGCATTTGATTTTGGATTTCATGCGCGAAAAGACGGCTGACTCCCAGGGAATTCATGGCGTATTCAATGTCAAGATAGTAACCCCCGTAGCTTGGATCTCTACGATCGAGAAGTAGATTCGTTAGATCAGGCTCAGATGCAGGAATTACGCTGGAAAGAATGAAGAGGAGAGTTGAAAACAGGGCTATTAAAAGAAGGAAAGGTCTAGTCATGGGATCAGCATAGTTTTAGCGGGGGGAGGTGAAAAAGTCAAGTTAAGAAAACAAGCCTGAAGAGGACAAAATTAAGATCAAACCAAGGGAAGTTGTTCAGGCTCGGCTATCCTTGAAAAATAGCGCCCTCAGTGGGCTTATGCTTAGGTATGTTCGCACCGATATCCTGTGCCATAAAGGAGAGCATGAAATGATTGATAAGGATGTTATGCCGACTGGATATCGAGGATTAATTCTTACCATCGACGATGTGAAGTATGTGCGTATGATGGTTCGTAAGTCTTTGGAACCCCTGGGCTTCAAAATCATTGAGGTCGAAGATGGCTGGGAAGCTGAACGGGTGCTGGATTGCTACCAGGGTGCGATTCAGTTAATCCTCATGGATATCGTCATGGCGGGCCAGGACGGGATCACAACCTTAAAAAATATCCGCTCCAGAGGGCATCATACTCCCGTAGTCATGCTCACTGGCAATTCCCACCGCAAAAACCTCTGGACCTGCTTTCAACTGGGAATCTCCGGTTTTCTAACCAAGCCCTTTGATCGTGACACTTTGAGGGCCAAGGCGTTGGAAGTCCTGGGAAACGAACCCAGTAAACAACAACCCGCGAAGACGGGTTGAGAGTAAAGAATACGGGAGTCAGAAGTCAGAAAAAACTTAAGAATCTGGCATTTGGAGCTTGACAACGAAGCTCAGAAATGCTTCCTCTCCTGTCTCCTCATCTATCCTCCCCCTCCGCTACGAAAAGGGCAGGTTATTTGGTAGGATTGATTCTCGATGAGATTGTTCTTTTTTTGCATTTGTTTCGCATTGAATACCACCTTGGATTTTACGGCACAGATCGACGCCATTTTGAAGAAGGTGGGCAAGATTCCATCTAGCAAGTATAAAGAGAACCTGGAAGGCTATAAGTCTCTTTTGAGACTGGACCCAACCAATGAGCATTTCAAAAGCAAAGTAGCTTATTACAAGACGAAGTTCGAAGAGTTCAGTCGCCCAAAGATTTACACGAATTCAATCGGTATGAAATTCGTGCTGCTCCCGTCAGGCATTTTCATCATGGGTTCAAATAATGGTGATTCAGATGAGAAACCACCGCATGAGGTAAGAATTACCCGCCCATTTTACCTTGGCCAATACGAGGTAACTCAGGGGCAGTGGGAAGATGTGATCGGCTCGAACCCATCGAAATTCAAAAACTGCGGTAAGAACTGCCCGGTGGAGAAAGTAAGCTGGAATGATGTACAGGATTTCATCAAGAAATTAAATTCCCTGGAGGGGTGCGCCAACTCCCAGGTTATCCCGGATGCCACCAATTCTTCATCCTCCGACTTGGCCGGGGGATCCAATTTGTTCGATCTTAAAGCGGGCTGCTACAGGTTACCCACGGAGGCCGAGTGGGAATATGCAGCGCGGGCGGGTACAACTTCTCGCTATTACTGGGGAAAGGGTGTGGAGTCTTTAAGTAGGTACGGTAATTTTTGTGATGAAAACTGTGCGAAAAGTTGGGCTGAAAAATCTCAGAATGATGGGTATAAGCATACGGCACCGGTGGGAAGCTACAAAGCAAATTCATGGAATCTCCATGATATGAGCGGTAATGTTTGGGAATGGGCATACGATTGGAAGGCGTCTTACGGCAGCGGTACGCAAACAGACCCAATAGGCCCCAGATCAGGCTCGGGCAGGGTCACTCGTGGCGGTGGTTGGTATTTCGGCGCCCGTCATTGCCGTTCTGTGGACCGCGTCAACGTTTCGCCCGACTATAGTTACAGCTATCTTGGCTTCCGTCTCTTGAGAACCCCGTAGGGATCACGCCTAGCGTGACAGAATTTGATTCCCCATTGCGTATAGTTCTCTAGTTCTTTCTTCGATTTTTCGTGCCTTTCGTGGTTAAATCTCTTCTTCTTTCCTGCAATAAGAGTATACTGAGTTGGCGTTCTTTCTTGGGTTTCTGCTATGGAAAAACTTCCCATTCATTTTGATGATGAAGTCATGACGGCGACTTTTGGGGCCAGTCTCAAAGGCTTTCAGGAGTTGATGCCCCATCGTATTCAGAGCATTCTTCTGGTATCAAGCCCTTATGAAGCCTTTATTATGGAGGAAGATCGACCCATGCTTGAATCCATTGATGTGGTTCACCATGGACGTCCTCTTGCATTGACCATGCCGGCCATCTCACGCGCAGCAACTGCGGGTGAGGCTCTGGAACTTTTATCGTCGCAGCGCTTTGACATCGTTATCACCATGCCCAGGTTGATTGATATGAACGCTTTTAAATTGGCCGAGGCCGTTAAAAAAAACTACCCACGACTGCCTGTTTTTCTTCTGACCCAAAACACCCGTGATGTCATTCGCTTCCAGGGACAGGGCGCGAGAAGTGAAATTGACCGTGTGTTCGTGTGGTCTGGGAACCCTGACCTGCTCTTTGCCATGATTCGATTCTGGGAGGATCGTAAGAATGTGAATCATGATATTCGTAAGGCCATGATCCGAGTGATCCTTTTCGTCGAGGATTCACCGGTCTATAAGTCCTCACTTTTACCTATTCTTTATAAAAATATCTTTCAACAGAGTTCTGAAGTCTTTGAAGAGGGACTTGATGAAAGAAGGCGACTGCTAAAACTGCGGGCACGTCCCAAGATCCTGGTCGCTGAAAATTATGAAGATGCGCTGAAACTCTATAAGCGCTATGGCAAGTATATTATGGCCATTATTTCTGACACGAAGTTTCCGAGAGGCTCCAAGGTTGATCCCGAGGCCGGAATTCGACTTCTGAAAAAAATTCGCAAGGAAAACCCCGACCTGCCTCTTTTGCTTCTTAGCTCTGATTCGCGAAACTATCGGAAGGCAGGCAGTATTCCTGCTTTTTTTCTGGGTAAATACTCAGCTTCTCTGGGTACGGAAATTGCCGGTTTTTTTCGTCACCATCTCGGCTTTGGAGACTTCGTCTTTCAGATGACTGACGGTAGCGAGGTCGCACGGGCGCATAATCTAAGAACTCTTGAAAAGGTTTTGCCTCGGGTTCCAGATGAATCCCTAGTATATCACGCGACCCACCATCACTTTTCAAATTGGTTTATGGCTCGTACAGAAGTTTTTCTGGCCTCTTTATTTCGTGCCTACAAGGTGGATAATTTTGGAAGCATCGATGAGGTTCGAGCTTTTATTTTAAGGCATATTCGTCGTCTGCGCCAAAGTCGCTTTCAGGGGTCTGTCGTCACTTTTAAGTCTCGCAGTTTTGATGAGGCCGTTCCATTTTGCAAGATGGGCAAGGGTTCGATGGGAGGTAAGGCGCGTGGATTGGCGTTTATGTCCAGATTGCTCAGCGCCGATTCGGTTTTGTCCAGGAGATTTCCTAAGGTTAGCATAGGGCTTCCACAGACCCTTGTAATTTCCACAGGTTGGTATGACGCTTTTCTGGAGGAAAATGGTCTGGAGAATTTTTTTCAGAATCCGGGCTCCAATGACGAGGTTATTTCCCGCTTTCTCGTGGCGGAACTGCCCCATGCCCTGGTGAGCAATCTGCGCTCGGTGCTCTCGCATCTGAAGTCACCCCTGGCGGTACGCTCTTCCAGTTTGCTCGAGGATTCTCAGTTCAAGGCTTTTGCCGGTCTTTTTTCCACCATTATGCTACCCAACGCCCATAGCCGACTTGGAGATCGCCTCAAACAGTTGGAAATGGCCGTTAAATTAGTCTACGCTTCCATGTTTTTTGAAGAGACCCGCAATTTTGCCCGGGGGACGGTGCATAGAATGGAAGAAGATAAAATGGCTGTCATTCTCCAACGCCTGGTAGGACGTCAGTATGGCAATTTTTTCTATCCCTGGATTTCCGGTGTAGCCCAGTCCAAGAATTTCTATCCCGTAGGCTCCATGCGCACGGATGAGGGAATCGTGCATATTGCCCTTGGTCTCGGCAAGACGGTGGTAGACGAGGGTGGTTTTTTAAGTTTTTCACCTCAGTTTCCTGGGGCCGTGCCTAATTTTTCATCGGTGGATGAGGTGTTGAAGCATTCCCAGCGTGAGTTTTATGCCTTGAAGATGGACACGGAACTCGTGGGCCCTTTAATAGACACTTCCACACTGATTAAGCGTGAAATCTCCAGCGCTACTGCCGAGGCCCCGGTCTCTTATCTGACCAGTGGATACGTAGCTGAAGACCACTGTATTCGTGACGCAGCGGATTCTGGGGGGTCGCGTGTTTTAACATTTGCTAATGTATTGAAATATCAGAGCTTTCCATTGGGTGAGATTGTTGAAACCTTTCTTGATTACGGAAAGAAGGAGTTCGGGACTTCGGTAGAGATTGAGTTCTCAGTCAATTTAAGCGAAGATGAGAATCAGCAGGATGAATTCCATCTACTTCAAATCAGGCCCATGAGTATTCAAAATGAGTTTCAGGATGTGGAGATTACATCTAAAGATCTGGAGTCAGCCATCTGTTGTTCTCAAAAGGCTTTAGGCAATGGATTCAACAACGAAGTAACCGATCTTGTTTACGTAAGACGGGACACGTTTAACGCGAGTCAGACGCTTGCCATGGCCGCTGAGATCCATCAGATCAATGCGGGGTTACAAAAAAGAAATCGTAAATACATTCTTATGGGACCTGGACGTTGGGGTTCTTCAGATCATTGGCTGGGGATCCCCGTGACCTGGGCGGCGATTTCCGGTGCCAGTGCTATTATTGAAACCGGGTTTGATGATTTCCAACCCGACCCGTCTCTTGGAAGTCATCTTTTTCATAATCTGGTCACAACGGGAATCAGCTATCTCACCGTGCGGGACTGTCCTGGAGATCGTCTGGACTGGCAGTGGCTGGAGAATTTGGATGCTTTCAAAGAAGGGCGATATCTTAGACATGTTAAATTAAAAAAACCACTGACCTTGAAAGTGGATGGGCGTAAAAATCTAGGCGTTATTTTGGCTTGAAAATTGCGGGGATTCTCCGTTGGAAAGGGAGGGAAGATGAGTGAAATAGTAAAGGAAATTCAACATAGGGATCCTCACGAGAAGGAATTTCATCAGGCGGTAGAGGAAGTGATGGAGTCCGTGGAGCCCGTTTTACGAAAACACCCTGAGATTCGTCGAGCCGGGATTCTTGAGCGTATCATCGAGCCTGAGCGTACCTTGATTTTTAGAATTCCCTGGGTGGATGATCGCGGGGAGGTAAAGGTGAACCGGGGCTTTAGAGTGGAGATGAACAGCGCCATCGGTCCCTATAAGGGAGGTTTGCGGTTTCACCCATCGGTAAATCTCAGTATTTTGAAGTTTCTGGCTTTTGAGCAGGTTTTTAAGAATGCACTGACAACGCTTCCCATAGGTGCTGGAAAGGGAGGCTCTAATTTTGATCCCAAGGGTAAATCGGATATGGAGGTGATGCGTTTTTGTCAGTCGTTCATGACAGAATTGTCACGCCATATTGGCCCGAATACAGATATTCCAGCCGGTGATATCGGAGTAGGTGCACGCGAAATCGGTTTTCTTTTTGGAATGTATAAAAGGATCAAAAATGAATTTACGGGCGTTTTAACCGGTAAGAGCCTGAACTGGGGCGGTTCATTGATTCGACCTGAAGCCACAGGATATGGAGCCGTGTATTTTTCCCTGGAAATGATGGCCACTCGCTCAGACAGTCTTGAGGGCAAAACCTGTTTGGTTTCAGGTTCAGGCAATGTGGCTCAGTTTACCACCGAGAAGATTTTGGACTTTGGGGGGCGGGTTGTAACCCTTTCGGATTCTTCGGGTTATATTTTTGATGAGAAAGGTATTGATCGCGAGAAATTGAAATTCATAATGGATTTGAAAAATATAAGAAGGGGGCGGATCGCTGAGTACGCGCAGGAATATCCTGAGGCGCAGTATTTTGAAACCGACCCTGGCAAGGAATTCAATCCCCTTTGGAGCCACAAGGCCGATGCCGCTTTTCCGAGTGCAACCCAAAACGAGATCAATGAGCGTGACGCGGAGAACCTTCTTAGAAACGGAATCTATGTTGTGTCTGAGGGGGCAAATATGCCAACCACACCCGAGGGCGTACATCTCTTTCTCGATCACAAAATTCTCTATGGTCCGGGTAAGGCGGCCAATGCCGGTGGAGTAGCTGTGTCCGCTCTGGAAATGGCTCAAAATAGTATGCGCCTTTGTTGGAGTCGCGAAGAGGTGGATCAGCGCCTACAAACGATTATGAAAAGCATTCATCGGGGATGTGTCGATGCGGCCGATCAGTACGGGGTCAGCGGAAACTATGTCGCCGGAGCCAATATTGCCGGCTTCCTAAAAGTCTGCAAAGCCATGCTGGATCAGGGGATAGTTTAGATAAAAAATCTAAGTTGATTCTTATTTTTGTACGATACCATGATAAGTCCTACGGGGAGTTGTCATGGGTATTGCTAAGAAATCTGAATCAATTCCTCAGAGTTCTGCCAAGGAATGGTATGACCTTGAGGAGTCCTCAAAAATACTGAACCTTTCTGAAGAGGCTGTTCTTAGCGCCTTGTCGCGCTATGGACCTCTGCTAAGAATTAGCAAGGAGTCCAAGGATCAGGACCGCCTGAGCCGTGAAGCCATAGATACCTTGCTTAGCCTGAGTAAAGGGCTGGAGTTATCGTCTGATTCGTCACGACTGCAGCACCGCAAGGTTCGGCCTCGCACAGCCAAGGGGCTTTGGACTCAGATTCTGACCTGGAGAAAAGAATAATTTGAATCAAGAATTCAGAATGCAGGAGTTAGAACGCAGAATGAAGACTTTTTACGACCCCTTGAGTGGATCCCCTGGTCAAGCCAGAGGATGACGGAATTACACTTCACATTCCGATGATTCCTTTAGTTCCTTCTCTCAAACTATTCTGGTTGCGAGTCTCTGTACAGCGTTTCAAACAGGTGGCGTTTGCGCTTGAAGTCGGGTGTGGATTCAGGTCGCCAAATGGATTCTTTTCGAGTACGGTAAACGGGTAGAAAGAGTAGCGTGATGGGATTGACCTCTCCGTCAGCTTGGTTGATATCAATCTCCCAGGTGTCTCGAATCGGTTGAGCGAAGGAGCGGCTGATATGAGCCAGGTTTCCACCGCTGGTGTCCTCAATTTGGAATTCAGAATTACGAGCGAATCCAAGAACATGAATGATCTTACCTATCAGGAAGATATGCTTGATAAATGATGTATCAAGCTTGCCGGCCTCAGCTATTTTGTTTTGCTCGGCATCCTGGATGTCGAGGGTTTGAATGGACCCAGCACTGGCGATTCGTCCAATCACCTGGTCTTCACGGACTTTGCCGATGCGCCGGCCCTGACAGTCCGTGATCTTCATATCTGTGCCCCAGGTGATGTACTGGGCTTCAGCCCGTGCTACAAGCTCATGTTGGTTGTTAAAGACTTCCTGGGTGGAGGTAATACGCATCACGCGGTTTTCAATAGTGCCCAGGATACGGTCATGGGTGTCCACAATCTCAAAGTCATAGACAAAAGGTGTAAGTCCAGATGCGATGGTTTCACGAACGAAAAATCGATCAGGAAGATCCAGAGAGGGGCACTGCGCGTTTAGTGTTACGGGTAAAGCCAAGCCTATGCTGAGCAAAAGCAGAGCAGTAAGCCCTTTAAGTCGAGTAAAAGCCCTGTGTCGAGTATTTCGAAAATCCATGATTTCCCCCCCGTCTGGTGTGCGAGAGATTATCTTGATAGATGCATACTTTGTCAAGTCCTTTTAAGAGAGGCTGAAGACAAGATGGGTCCCCCGATCAAGTCGCAATGGTGTTTAGTTAAGCCCTAGAAGCGCAGGAATGCCCCAACTTAGTCATGCTGAACTCGATTCAGTATCCATCTTTTCTGCCGAAATGGCCATCTGTGGCTGAACCCCTGGATTCTGAATCAAGTTCAGGATGACGGTATTTTATTCCCCATTCCGATGCTTCCTGTAGTTCCGATAGTTCCTTCTTTTCAACTATTCCTCAAACCCGCGAGGCTGCGTATGTAATGAGCCATGGTTTGGATTCCTCGGCCTGCTTGGTCCAAGCGAAATTCCTCGTTGGGGGCGTGGTAGCCGTCGGAAATCAGGCTTTGTGCCAGTAAAATTACGGGGGCCTTGGGGAAGACACGTTGCACTTCAGGGATAGCCCCGATGGAACCGCCGCAACCCACAAAAACAGGCGGTTTACCAAAGCCATTTTCACAGGCTTGGATCGCCTGACTTATAAACGGGGTATCAAGATCGGTGATTGTTGCGTTTAGGACGTTCAGTTGATGGACCTGAATTTCAGGCACAAAGCTTTGAAGATGAGTTTCTAGCTTATTCTTAATATCTTTAGGGTCTTGGCCTGGAACAAGGCGCATGCTGACCTTGGCTTTTACCTTATAGGGGAGGGCAGATTTAAAACTTCCCGGTTGAGATTGAGCCCCTTCAAAACCATGGATCTCAAAGCTGGGTCGATGCCAGAGCCCCAGAAGAATTTCAAGGGGGTCCTGGGTATAGAGCTGAGGATGGTTGCCCGCCTCCAAAAATCCTTCTAGGTCAAAATTTTCAGCTACCTTACGCAGGTCTTCAAGTTCCTGGCCCTGAGGTTCTTTAACTCC
>CAZRLV010000048.1:0-14725 GCA_964600955.1 uncultured bacterium | reverse complement strand
CCATGAAGTGCTACGACTCGAAGAAAGTAACGATCAGTATCAGACTTCGGAAACAAGTCTTTCTCCAAGTGATGATCATGTTTTTCGAGATCAGATCGCCTCGACAAAATCTACGCTTGTAGCCACGCAAAGCCTGGTGAGATTCACTCCGCTTCTGGGAAGCGTAATCTATCTTTATCAAGCTACGGATACGGCTGGAAATAACCAGATCTTTCGCTATGTGAAGGCTGTGATCAATGAACCCAGCTTTCAGAGCAATAACGCCTCGGATGGGGGACTTCCCGCCCAGACAGGAATTGCGGGGACGGGTGCCAATCCATTTGAAGTTTCCTCACAGGTCGCATCCATAGTGATAACCCAGTCGCATATTCTGGATTCAAATGGGGCTGAAGGCGTGACCACCTCCTTTGAAACCTTACATTTGCTTGACACAGAGTTTCAAAGAATTACTCGCTTTCGCTTTAATAACCAGTTTCCGGCATCGGGTGGAGGCTTTGTCTCGCTACCTTCAATTTCCCTGACCAGCATTGCGCTAGCAACGGGGGTGGTCAACCTTTTGCCCACGGCCATGGATCTTGAACCAGATGGAAAAACAGCTTATGTGGCTAACGAGACGGATCTTAAAATTTACAAACTTGATATCACTTCATCACCGGCTCTTCTCATGACTTCTTTTGGAGGCTCTGGATTATCAGACGGTAAATTTCAGTCCCTTGATTTTATTCGAGGCCTCCAACCTCTCAATGAAAATAACTTCAGCACTCTCTACCTGGTAGACCGCACCTCTGCCCGAGTCAGCAGATTCAAAACCGATGGAAGCTTTATAGATTATTTAGGCGTCAATCCATTGGATAAGGGCGGTATGGTAGATCCGAAAATCCTGATCAACGGAGCTTCTCAGTGGGCACTGCTTGATGAGGCTCTACAGAGTCTGGACTTCTTCGATGAGACTGAAGATTCTGCCAGTTCGCGACTTGGCCCAGAGGCTCTTGGCCTTTCCTCTTTTACATCCTCCATCGACCTTCTTATCGCACCTGAGTCTGGATTTTTGGATTTGACCAACTTCGATGACAGCAATTACGAAACTCAAAGCTCAGAACTCTTCAAGACAACCACGCAAGAGTATTTCTATCTTGAGGGTCCTAACGTCCTGCATCATTCAGTGCTAAGCTCCTCCAATCTCTTTACGGCCACAGGAACCGGAACCGGTCGACTCAGAGTTGAAACAACCATCGTAAATCCCGTTCAGCATACTGCCCACACCCAGGCCCGTTCTCCCTTCAATAATTTAGTGGATATGACTCTGGTCGAAGCAGGCGCCACCCTAAGAGTTTATATCCTTGAGCAGGACCCGGACGGTGATGGTCAAGATCGTGTGCAGGAGGTTCATTTCTCAAATCAAGCACCTCCAACCATTCTGGGCATCCTACCCGCAACAAAAAACCTCTCTCAGACTTCCAGTGTGGGCATCTGTGAAATCAGTTCAGGAATTCTGGTGCTAGGAGAGTTGCCTACTAATAGCGTGGACTACGCTCCGTTTCCGGCGGGAAATCAGCTTTTTATTCATGACTGGTCCTTTGAATCCAGATCAATTTTCGGATTCCTGGGAAATTCTACTAGTTTAAACCAACCTGGGTCCATGGATTGCTCCAATGATCGCCTGGTCATTGCTGACGGCAATACCGTGAAAATCTTTAGCGCTCCACCCAATCTATTACCAGGACTAACCCTAGTTCAGGAAATCCAAGCTGCTGACCCCAGCCTGGCCTCCACAGATCCACTACGAGCACTATCTGGTCCTCTGGAAGTTCTTCTCAGAGGTTCAGATCTCTATGTTTTGGAGAGAAATCGAGACCGGGTTCTAAGATACCAGGTCAAATAATCATCATCGGGGTCTTCTGGTTGGAACGCGAGAGTCGTTGTGCCAGGAGTCGTGACATAAGCAACATATAGTTTGGATGCTTCTTGATAATGCGGATAAAAGACTTGTAGGGGATCTTAAGAAGCCTGGAACTGCGTGTGGCCACAATGGTGGCACTGCGACGCCTATTGAGTAGAAACGACATCTCTCCCAGAAATATATCCGCTGGACTTAAAAATCCAATCGTCCTGCCTTTAAAAGTGACTTTGAATTCCCCCGAAAGAATATAGTAGAGAAAAGAAGAGGACTCGCCCTCTTCAAAAATAACATCATCTTCCTCAACTTCCAGTTCGGTTTCTCCACGAAAACCCAAAGGAACACGGTATTCATCCTCCTTGAGGTGCTTGCAAGTCAGTGTAACTTGATTTCCTTTTGAGTTATAGATGAGTTCATCACTGGAATTAATGGCCATTAGAATTCCGCGCCCGTGGGGAAGGTAAAGATTTTTCTCCTGTGGCTTCAGAAAAGAAGCAGAGTCAAACCCATCCCCCATATCTGTAATGGTCCAGATGGATTTTTCATCCTGGATTTCATAGTCCAAACTAACGGTTTTCCCTTGAACATCGGGTCGCTGATTCAGTAATCGAATATGCTGAACAATATCCGTTCCTTTTTCCAAAAGTCCTGTTTTCTCCTTAAAACTTATCTTGCAATTCCCATGTTCAATCGCATTGATCAAAAGCTCTGACAGCCCAATATTAAGATTAAAGTATTTCTTGCGGTCAATACGACCGGTATCTAACAAATAGGATGATGCCAGGTTGGCGGTTCTTTCGGCTTCCTCAATATCGTTTTCAATCTCAATACGCCCCATTAATCGACTTTCAAAAGGAGAACTCGATAAGTAATCCATTACAGGCGAACAAGTTTTTAAAACGGACTCGAGAATCCGTATTAAGTCCTGCGCATCTTCAGAACCCACCAGAGCCATTAGATTCCACTGCCCGGCAAGGTGCAGAAAACCTCGGCCGCTATCCTTGGAGCTTAGACCTATACTCCCGATCCCAAGTAGCCATGGGTCTTCTCTGAGTACCGTGGCTACCTCCTCAATTCCTTCCAGGGGTTGATCCAGGTCAACCACTAGAAAATCCGGCAATTCATAAAGGACAAACTCAAGAGCAGTCACCACTTGATCACAAAACACCGAGGTGAAAGTCTCACGCCCTAGACTCTCAAGATGGGTCTGAATATTGGTGCACAAGGACTGATTTCTGGAAAGTACCCCAAAGGTACGGTGAAGCAAAGGGGTTCTATAGTCCACATCCTAGTCAATCATTGCTCAAAGCCGGAAGTCAAGCACTCAAATAGTCTACAAGGTTTCCCAGGATAGGTTCGAGTCCTGCACCGAAAAAAGGAAGGTAGTCAGAATCCTTAAGGATAATGGACTGACTCTGATGCAGCCGGCTAAACGGTTGCGTCTGCATTATTTCACTTAATTTCTGAGAGCTATGACCATAGTCTGCATAAAAAACCAGAAACTGTCCGTCCCTTAAAACGCGAATAAGTTCCGGTCCCCGTTCCTCAATCATGCCTGCAATCTCAGCAATCTGGGCTTTCATGAAGTTCTCCTGCCCGTCAAACGAAGCCAAGAGTTTCTCCAGTCCGTGCGAAGGCAATGCAGCTTTCGTGTAGAACTCGCGCAGGGAGTCCACAAACTCCATTTTTTCCATACTTCTTAGAAATTGAAGTCTTTGGAGTAATGCTTCACTGAAACAAAAATCATCCGGCTCAATCAGGCAGGCTTGAAAGGCTTGAGTTCGGTTCTTGAGTCTAGCGTTTAAAAGAAAATAAGCTCCCTGGCCATGAGCGATGAATAAGGGGGAAACTTCTTCGGCGTCCAAGGACGAGAACACATCAAAATTCCCAGTCCTCTCCCAGTGATCGTTCAGATCAAGAACCTGATAGGGATAACCAGCGAACTCAGCCGTTAACGGCCCCCAAAAACTCTCATAGGGAGTATGGTTGAGAAAGACGAGCGTCTTACCCAGCATTGAAAGTCAAACAGCCTGGAGAGCGTACAGGCCGCGAGGATAAGTTCGATGATGAAATAACCCCTCGGCGGGTTCCGGGTAGGTGGACAAAGTATATTCTGTGCTGACTACTTCCTGGGGCTCCGAACTGCGAATTCCCCGATTTGAACATACATGCCCGTGAGGAAGCAGACTGGATCGCTCCTTGAACTCACTGATGTGTCGGAGTTGATTTCTAGTGTCATGCTTTTTACCTACCCAATGAAGCCCCATGTCCGCCTTCCTTTCAGTCCATATCCACCTTTGCTCCTCCCTGGCAAATGAATCTAGGCTCCATCCGTGGTACCTCTTTCACATTTTACACGGAAACCCTAACAAAAAATATGTAAAAAGTATAGTTTTTGTTTCACTTTATAAAAACCCCAAGAAATCTATCAATAAATCATCAAGCTTTACCGATAAGTAGTAATGAGAAGCCCCTCTAGACTCAAGGAGAAATAACCATGGGAACACTTGACAATATGATCCAAGGAGTCTTTGATTCCATCCGACTTAGGGCCACTTTTTTCCAGAGCATTTCTGATCGGAACCAATTGTCTATTGACGCAATGAAAGTTCAAACAGAAGCCGCTCGGATTGATACCCCTGAAGTTGATAATTCGGTAGAAGATGAATACATCCCCGCCCCCGAAGAGGAGACAAAGTCCGCAAGCAAGGTTGCCCTGAAAAAAGACTTAAAAGTTGAGGAAGGGGATTCTGATACAGAGCCCGCCTACGCTCCGGTTCATAAAAAAGGGGAACTCCCTGGAGCCAACCTGGACTTTGAAGTTTAAAACTTTAGGAACAACACAAAGGAGGCTGGTTATTCTAGTCTTAAATGTCTCGTACAACTAAAAGACCCCATCAAAATGGGGTCTTTTTTTTTGCAAGGATGAAAAATCAGTTTGGGTCACAGTATGATGCCTACCTATGTCAAAAAAAATCGGAATCATGCTCCCCCTGTTCTCACTTGAAGGAAGCCATGGCATCGGAGACATTGATTCTCTCTACCTGCTCATTGATAGACTCCGAGGCCTGGGGATCGAGATTCTACAATTATTGCCGCTCAATGCTTTGGCAAAAGGGGACTCCAGCCCGTACTCAAGTGTCTCGGCTTTTGCCAACCATACGGTTTATATTTCCCTAAAGCGACTCAAACACCTCAAAAACCCCATTGAAACCCTCGCAAGTCTCAAGCGCGTGGATTACTCCAAGGCTTATGATCAAAAGGAACCGGTTCTGAGAGAGGATTTTGAAGGCTTTAACTCAGAGTCTTTCCCCCTGGAAAGAAAACGCTTTGCCTCATTTTGTAAAAAGCAGGCTCATTGGCTAGACTCCTTTGCTTTGTTTAATGCCCTCTCAGCCTCCAACGAAAAAGCCTGGTGGGATTGGGATAAAAATCTACAATTCTTAGAGGGAGCCCAAAACTTTGCCCGCGAAAACGAAGTGGAAATTGAGTATTATAAATATCTTCAGTGGATTTTTTACCAACAGTGGATGGACTTGAAAACCTATGCCAGAGAGGCTGGAATCCAATTCATGGGAGATCTGCCTCTGTATGTGTCTAAAAACTCCTGTGATTACTGGGCACACCCCGAACTGTTTCGCAAAAAAGTGCGCGCTGGAGTTCCTCCAGATCTATACTCGGAGGAAGGGCAGGACTGGGGAAATCCGATCTACGACTGGAAATCCATGGCTAAAGGTGGATTTTCCTGGTGGCAGGAGCGCTTGAACTGGTTAGGTGAATTTTTTGATTTAGTGCGCATCGATCATATTCGGGGCCTCTACTCTTACTGGGCTGTTCCAGACGGGAAGAAGCCCAAGGATGTTAAACGCTGGGTCAAAGGCCCTGGGACAGACCTGATCAAAGTCCTACAGAACACTTCTGTGGAACTGATTGGGGAGGATCTGGGCAGTATTCCGCCTAAGGTTGATCAGTGGATGCAGGAAATCAAGGTACCCGGTTATCGAGTTTTTCTTTTTGGCTGGGGCAATTACAAGTCTGAAAAGTATCGATTTCCGGAAACCTATCCCAAGAACTCTCTGGCTTGTACTTCTACGCATGATTCAGAATCCTTTTTTGAGTTTTTAGAGGGCCTCAAGGAAAATGAGGTTTATGAGCTGGCCGCATATCTGGGGATTCAAGCCAAAGAGGAATTTACCCTGGAAGATTTACGAGTGGGTAGTGTGCAAAAGCTTCTCGACTGTCCCAGCCGCTACGTAGTTTTTCCCCTGCAAGATGTTCTGGGGAAATCATTGCGCATGAATTATCCCGGAAGCGTCAGTGAATACAATTGGACCGGAATCATCTCTATTGGAGAGAAGGAGCAAGAACGGCTAAATGAGTTTGGTCAGATGATCGAGGGAGTCAGGGCTCCAGTTTCAGCCAGGACTCAAAAAAACGGACCAAAAGCCATGTTAAAAACAAAGCAGGTAGGCTAATCCAGGCATCCGTGGGCTTAAAGATGATCCATAGCAGCATAACGAGATAGACGAAGTCTCTTTTGCGCTTCCAGCGCTGAATTCTCTCTAGTTGTTTGGGGCTTAAATGATGCATAGCGGCTCAATAGGGGCCTTCTTAGTTCTATTATACCTGTTTCAAGCGCATTTATTCCCTCTGAAGTTCATGTTCAAGTGAAAAAAAAGATTGAAATTTCAAATGTTTTTGCTATTTTTTATGCGAAGAGTGGTTGAAAAACTTCATGGCAAGGAGATTACAGTGTCAAAGCGATTGATTATTGCTGAGAAACCTAGTGTAGCCCAGGATATATCCAGGGCGATGGGCATAAAGAATAACGAAGGTAACTATTTTGAGAGTGATGAGTTTGTACTCACCTGGGCTATCGGACACATGCTGGAGTTTCAGAATCCTGAGGATATTGATAAAAAGTATAAATTTTGGCAAATTTCTGAGCTCCCTATTCGTCCTTCCCCCTTCAAGTGGAAGATCGTTTCGCGAACCCGTGACCAATATGCATCTATTCGTAAGCTTTTGAAACGCAAGGACCTATCAGGGGTTATCAATGCTTGCGATGCAGGAAGAGAAGGGGAGTTAATTTTCCGTGAAATTCTAGTCAAAGAAAAAGTCAAGCTTCCCATCGAAAGGCTCTGGCTATCATCCATGACGACTGCCGCCATTCAAAAGGGGTTTGAGACTCTGCGCCCTGGGCAAGAACTTGAAGGATTGTTTCATGCCGCTTTGAGTCGTTCAGAAAGCGATTGGCTGATCGGTATTAACGGGACTCGAGCTATTACAAAACGCCTGAACCGTCGGACTCAAAAATCTGTATTTTCGGTGGGTCGAGTACAGACCCCCACACTCAGTATGGTAGTATCGAGGGAGCTGGAAATTGTCGACCACGACCCCAAGGCCTACTGGAAGATTCAGGCAGAGTTTCAAGCAGAGAATCACAGCTATACGGGAGACCTTTTTCCAAAAAATGGAGGCAAAGAGGCGGGAGATCGAATTTTTAAATCAGAGGATCGTGATGTATTTCTGAAAAAGCTCGAAGTGCAGGGAACACCCGCCAAGGCCAGTGAAAAGCGTAAGAAATCTCTTCAGCAGCCGTATCCGCTCTTTGATTTAACCTCACTGCAAAGAGATGCCAATAGTCGTTTTGGCTTTTCGGCCATCAGAACTTTACAGTCGGCCCAGAGACTCTATGAAGCACACAAACTAATTACCTATCCAAGAACGGACTCACGCCATCTACCCACAGACTATGTTGAGCCTTTGTCCTCGGCACTTTCAAGCCTCAAACAAGCTCCTGGGTTTGACCCTCTCATCTCACGAATGCAAAACAAGGTCGAGGTGAAAAACCGTAAGATATTTGATGATTCCAAGGTCTCGGATCACTTTGCCATCATCCCCACGGGTCAGCTACCACCAGCCAGCCTCAAGCCTGATGATCAGAAAATTTTTGACTTGATTCTACGCAGAGTAGTGGCCGCCTTCTACCCCCCGGCCGAATTCGAAAACGTGAACCGCACCACGATCATCGATGCATTAGAGTTTAGATCCAAAGGTAAATTTCTCAAGGTTCCGGGATGGTTGGAAGTCTTTGGAAAACATGTTAGCGAAGACTCAGAGCTTCCACCTCTTTCGGATGGTTCTGAATCAAGTGCAATCCCTGTTTCATTAATCAAAGCAGGCAGTTCAGACCATATCACCAAGCCTCCTCCCAGGATCGGAGAGGGCCGACTTCTCGGACTCATGGAGCATGCCGGAAAAGCTCTTGAAATCGAAGAGTATGAGGTCATGGAGGGCAAGGGGATCGGAACTCCGGCAACCCGTGCTGACATTATTGAAAACTTGATTACAAAGGGCTATATGTCTCGAGTTGGTTCGGGCTTAAAGGCAAGCGCCAAAGCCATGAGGCTTATGGACCTTCTTAAAAGGGTCAATGTTGAGCGACTGTCCTCTGTAGAACTGACGGCAGAGATGGAGAGCTTGCTCAAAGAGGTCCAGGAGCGCAAAACCTCTCGTGAAGACTATATGGCTCGCATTGAAGCCTATGTCAACGAAGTGATAGAGCAAGTGCGCGAGTTCAAGTATGAGGAACTTTACACCGAGGAATCCTCTCTGGGGATCTGTCCCAAATGTTCTGCAAATTTGCATGAAAATCTTTATGGATACGCATGCGAAAACCGTAGACAAAAGAATGCTACTTGTGATTTTTTCATCCATAAGGAGTACACTGGAGCTTTTGTTAGCCGGGGATTAGCCCAAACCCTTCTTTCAAAGGGAGAGACAAAAGATTTGGATATGCATTTTATGGATGCTAAAGGCTTTAAGGGAAAACTAGTGCTTAAACCAGATAGTTCCGTGGATGTATTGGCATTGGGGGATGATGGGTACACTTCGATTCGAACCAAAACCACGCGTGAACTGCAAGAGGCCGAGTCGGTTGAGAACGAAAAATCAATGCAGAGTGTTCATCTAGAGCAAGACGGAACCTTTCGAAAAACAGAGGAGGCTTATTATTTTGAGGTTCCTAAATTTCCTAAGGTTTTAGGAAAACCTCCCAAAAATTTTGGTGAGGGTGCTTTCGTTGGGCGACTACCCCTAGAGGTTTGCAAGCGTCCAATCTCTGAGACAGAGGCTGAATCATTTTTTGTGGATGGCAAGACCGACTGGCTCACCAATTTTATTTCTAAGCGCGGAAAGCCCTTTGAAGCCAAGCTCTATGTCAAGGCCAACGGAAAATATGGCTTTGAGTTCAAACCCCGTGAAAAAAAACCTCCCAAACCCAAAAAACAGGAACTGCAAACAGCACAAGGGTGAGGGAAGAAGATCGAAAAGAAAAGAGAAGGAATGAAGAAGAAAGCCACTACCGCGTCATGCTCCACCACAAAACCCCGTCATCCTCTGGCTTGACCAGGGGATCCATCTTCTCCCTTCACTACTGTATTCTGGCTCCTGTCTTCTCGGAATCCTCTGCTTCCATCTTTTCTTCAACTTTTCGTGTTTTTCGTGCCTTTCGTGGTTTCATCTCTTCTCTTGCCTTTTATAAAATATGCAACTTCTTGCGGCTTTTGTCGTAGACTGTTTTGTGTCTATCACTGGCCCACGGAGTGCCCCATGCGAATCAATCTCTTAGTTGCTTTATTTGTCCTTTGTTTTGGCTATTCCCAGGCGGGGATCAAAGACTATCTGAAACCCGAAAAAATCAAGGGGTCTATTAAGAAGGAAATTGCTGAGCTGGACATCAAGTTCAAGCTCAAGCTCCTAGATGTCAATGTTGCCGAAGGTGTGGGAATCGCCTCTGGCTACCGCTATGAAGTAGAGCCCTCTTATATGGACGGATTCTATAACCGTGTGGACAAATGGAATCTGAGAATGGGGCTGAGTCCCGGCGACTGGGTTGAGGACTATGACCTGCCCATTTCTCTCAATATCAGCAATGACGCTGAAATTATCTTTGTGCGTCAGTTCAAAAAGAAAATGAAGGCCATGAAAGCCATGCCCTATACCCCGGCACGCATTCCTCTCACTGCCAAAAGGGCTCTTAAAAAACTTCAGCCAGGAGATTTCGTCTCGGTTCCCGCCAGACTTAATATTGTGTTGAGTGCTGGGACTTCTGCCACAGACGGAATCTTTAGCGGCCATGTCGGCGCGCATTATCTCGTTAGCGGAGAATTCCAGATCCATGTTTTTCGCATGAAAGACAACAAGGTGCGCATCAAGCTTATTGCCCTGAGAAAAAAGGCCAAAGGGGCTAATGCCTCCATCAGCTGGGGTTTTGATGTCTTTGGAATCAGCCTTGTGGACAAGCAGGTCAAGAAACTGCTTGGGACAGAGCTTTTGCGATTGGGGTTGACCAAGGAGAAGGGGGATCTTTTCCTGGTGGATTATATTTTTGATCTTACCGACGAGGAGTCAGCCAAAGCCTATAATATGATTCTTAGCAGTATTTATAAATTCAGGGGCCTTAAAATCCTAGACCCCTTTATGTCCAACCGAAGAGTTTCTGAGCAACTAATCTCTGACCTGACCCCCGCTGAGAACATTTTTAAGGAGGATCGCAATAAACCCGAGGATGAGAAGCGCATTGACCGCATGTTCAAAGGGGCCAATAAGTTTGAGCAATTATCCAAAAACTTCCGTATCGGAATGGCTCTGGTGCGCTTTGAAAAGGGCAGCACCTATACCGAAAACCATATCAGCTTTGTGGACCGCGATGAAAAAGAGCACCGTTTTTTCTATCCAACACACTCCGTGACCCGTAAGCGGAAGTTTCTTTTCGGACTTTTTAAGTCAGAGCGCATTGATACAACTTTTGCTCTGTTTCCAGAAGGGGATCAAGAAGTCACAGACGCAGATGACACCCCTATTTGGAATATGGACCCTGACGAAGCCGTTTATCCGACTCCGGAGGAGGAGGAGGAAAACAGAAAATACCGTGATTTTGGCATGTCGATTGATATCAAAGATAAGCGTTTCTGGGGCTGGGAGCAAAAGGACTTTAAGGAATACCTCCAAAGAAATGTCCCTGACTTTGTCTACGATGAAATAGAGTGGGGATCCTGGGCTGAAGAAAAACTTCGCCGTAATGTGAGAATTTACTATCAGGTCTTAATCCATAAGGTAGCTGTGCAAGAGCTCCGACGAGCCGCCCGCTCAGGATTACAGCGCCATCTCGATAATTTCCTGGAAAGCATCCCTTTGCCGAAGGTTGCCTCTACGAATAACGAGGGTCCTTCAGGTAGGGAAGAAACCTGGGTTACTCAAAACTCCTGGAGCCTGAAGAAAATGATTAAGACTATGGACGCTGCTTTAGCGGAGAATAGTGTATTGACGGATCAGGAACGAATCTCAAAGCTCATGAGTCTGCGTAAGAACCAGGCATTTAAAGAGATTGGCATGGGTTTCCTAATCTCGCTCATCGATCATCGTAGCCTTCAGAAAAATATTTTTCTTTCTTTGACCATGAGCGCAAAGGATGAAGAATCTTTGAAGTTTCAGTACGGAGGTAATGAATTGAAAGAGCTTTATCTACAGCTCCAGTATGTCCAAAGTATCCTCAATAACCGCTCTTTTGATATGCGCCTCGTCAAGCAGCAGCAAGAGGAGGACGAGGATTCAGAGTTTGAGGGGACGAATTTTAGCCCAGGCCGGAATCAAAAAAGCATAGAAAGCGAAGATGATTTCATTAAGGTCAGACCTCCCGAGGAAGCAAAACCATCCTTTGAGCGTCTCACTCCTTCCGTGGGGGAATGAAGAAGGATCCCCCGATTGGGTCCCCCGGTCAAGCTGGAGGATGACAAAAGTCAAGAACTACAGAACTATCGGAACTACAGGAATCATCGGAATGGGGAAAAGGAAAAAATAGTCGCCCCGTCTGCTTCCGCCTTCCCGCTCTTTTCTTATTCTATAGTTCTTTGGTTCCCTTCCCCCTACTCCTTCTCCCTTTTCGTGTCTTTTCGTGGTTACCCTTCTTCTTCCTTGAAATTTAAAGCGATTCGTGGTTATTTATTAGCCTTGGTTGCAGGGTTTGCTGCGTAGCTTGTCGTCTTCATGATTTATGAAAAAGTATACATAGAGGGACTGGGGTTCGAAATTCCTCCCAATGTCGTTACCAGTGCGGCAATTGATGCCCAACTGGCTCCCGTCTACGAACAGCTCAAGATGGCCCCTGGGAGCCTGGAAATGATGACAGGCCTTAAGGAGCGCCGCTTCTGGGATGATGGCATGCGTCCATCGCAGGCGGCTACCCAAGCGGCCGTGGATGCTCTTGAAAACTGCTCCATTCGAACGGATCAAGTCGGCGCCCTCATTAATTGTTCCGTTTGTCGCGACTACCTTGAACCTGCAACTGCCACATTAGTTGCGAAAAACCTGGGTTTATCCCAATCTACGATACTCTTTGATGTCTCCAATGCCTGCCTGGGATTTGCCACGGGGCTGTCTGTGGCGGCCAATATGATTGAACTGGGTCAGGTGGATGCGGCCTTGGTCGTGTCCAGTGAAGCCGCATCAGAAGTAGTTGAAAATACAATCAAGATTTTACTGGAGAATCCATCTGAGGAACTCTTCCTGGCATCGATCCCATCCTTGACCCTGGGTTCTGGTGCAGCTGCCTATATTCTATCCAATCGATCGCTTTCCAAAAAATCGATCCGGTTCAAAGGTGGAGTATCCCTGAATGACAGCCAACAGAGCCAGCTCTGCCTTTGGGGGCCGGATACCGGTTTCCCGTCCAATGTTAACCACTCCATGGTTACCGATGGAAAAACCCTCCTTGAGGCCGGTACAGCATTGGCGCACAAAACCTGGACCCGATTTTCTCAGGAAACAGGCTTTCAAGTTGATATTATAGACCGTGTATTCTGTCATCAGGTGGGGATTATGCATCGAAACATGGTTTTTGATGCCCTCTCGATGCCTGTTGCCAAAGATTTCTCCACCTTTGAGTTTCTAGGAAATAGCGGCTCCTCAGCCATGCCCATTGCTCTGGCACGGGGAATTCGCGAGGGCGCTTTCAGTCCGGGCCAGAAGGCGGTAATGATGGGGATTGGAAGTGGGCTGTTCTGTACCATGTATGGCCTGGAATGGCAGCTCTAGCGGATTCATGCGTGCTCTACCTGAACCGGGCTTTGAGATAGAATCCTATCGGGACCTATATCCTTTCAAATCGAATTTCCTTAGACTAGGCAATCTTAAGCTGCATTACCTCGATGAAGGCCAAGGGCCCGTGGTGCTCCTGGTCCATGGCAATCCAACCTGGTCCTTCTATTATCGCAACTTGATCAGCGCTCTGCGAGATCGATATCGAGTCATTGTCCCGGATCACATGGGATGCGGACTTTCGGACAAGCCCCAGGACTATGCCTATTGCCTGAAAAATCATGTTCAAAACCTTGAGTCCCTGATTGAGCATTTGGGTCTTGAGGACATTCACCTCATCGTACATGATTGGGGAGGAATGATAGGGTTTGGAGCTGCGGTGAATGAGCCCGAGCGCTTCAAGACGCTTGAGATGCTCAATACCTGCGCCTTTCGTCTGCCGGAGGTTAACCAGTTCCCCATGCGCATTTCTATTTGCAGGGTACCTGTTGTTGGGAGAGTCGCAACCCGCATTCTCAATGGATTTTCCAGAGGAGCCTCTTTAATGGCAACGGTATCGGGTAAAATGAGTTCCAGAGAGAAGGACGCCTTGATGGCTCCTTACAACAGCTACGCGAATCGTGTAGCTGTGCATGCTTTCGTCAAAGATATCCCCTTGAGACGCAGCCACCGAAGCTATTCTCTACTGCGTTCCATTGAAGCCCGTCTACCCCTTTTATTCGAGCATCCTAAACAGATCATCTGGGGCATGCAGGATTTTTGCTTTGACCAGCATTTTTTAGACGAGTGGGAACGCTTCTATCCAGGGGTTTCAGTACTTCGGCTTGAGGAGGCCGGACATTATGTGCTTGAAGATGCCCCTACAGAGGTTATTTCTTCCATTCAGACATTCCTTAGCTCATCCTCCTAAACATGCAAAATATTGCTGCCTATCTCCCTCAAAGAGCTGAGACCAGCCCCTATAGGAAAGCTGTCATCTACCCTGCCGGCTTTACAGCTGACGGGAAAAGAACCTATGTCCACCAAACATTTAAAGAGTTAAATCAGAGGTCGGATCAACTAGCCTCTGGAATGTCCAAGGCCGGCTTTTTAGCGGGCATGAAGGTTTTGTTAATGGTTCCAGCCGGACCCGAGTTTGTAGAGCTGACTTTCGCTATGTTCAAACTGGGGCTGGTACCGGTTCTGATCGACCCCGGAATGGGTAAGGGGAATCTCTTGGAGTGTATCTCCAGCGTTGAACCTGAAGCCATGATCGCCATCGAGAAGGCTCATTTTGCCAGGATACTTTACAAAAACGCCTTTAAAAGCATCAAGCTAAGAGTGACCACAGGCCGCAAGCTCTTGCCCGGCGGCCTAGCCCTGAGGGATCTCTATCTCCCCATTCAAGAACCTTTTAAATTATCACAACCCTCGCCACAGGATATGGCGGCGCTGGTCTTCACAACCGGCAGTACAGGGTCACCCAAGGGGGTGGTTTATTTTCATGAGCAGATGCAGGGACAGGTCCAATCCATCCAAAAAGAATTTGGGATCGATGAGGGAGATGTTGATTTTCCCATCTTCCCTCTGTTTGTGCTTTTTTCAACGGCATGGGGAATTCCCGCAGTCATTCCAGATCTTGATCCAACCCGCCCCGCGCAGGTTGGTCCAAAGGCTTTGATTCAAGGCATCGAGGACCACGGAGTGACTTTAAGCATCGGCTCGCCTGCTGTTTGGGATCGTTTAGGT
>CAZRLV010000047.1:0-14947 GCA_964600955.1 uncultured bacterium | reverse complement strand
GAGTTTGGAGCTGACGGATATTGCTATAATAAAACAACAAAAAATAGAATCTCTGCTTGTATTCCGATGCATACCTTTGGGCATCCAGCAAAAATGGACGAAATTGCCCCCATTTGTGAGAAGTATAACCTCTGCTTAATTGAGGACTCGGCAGAGTCTCTGATGAGTCGCATCGGGGACAGATATACAGGAACCATTGGGAAAATGGGGGTTTTTAGTTTTAATGGGAATAAAATAATTACCACTGGAGGCGGGGGAGCCATTGTCACGAATTGTGATGATGCCGCCAAACATGCAAAGCATCTCACAACCACTGCAAAAGTCGCTCATGCATTTGAATGCCATCATGATCAGGTGGCTTATAACTATAGAATGCCCAACTTAAATGCTGCCCTGGGTTTGGCTCAGCTTGAACAGATTGATGACTTTGTTTTAAAAAAGCGAAAAATTGCAGAAAAATATCGCCTGTTTTTTGAGACCATACCGGAACTTGAGTTTTTTAGTGAAAGAGAGAATTGTATTTCTAATTATTGGTTGAATGCAGTGATTTGCTCTAGTAAAGACCTCAAAGATGAGTTGATAAGCCATTTAAATAACGAAGGAATTTTAGCCCGGCCGGTTTGGAAACTGCTCAATACGCTGCCCATGTATTTGGATTCTCAAACGGGAAATCTGGACAATGCTTTGGATTTGGAAAATCGAATCGTGAACATACCAAGTAGTGTTGTGGGAGATGAAAAATAAAATCAAAATAGCCGTGGTAACGGGCTCTAGAGCAGAATATGGAATTTTGAGCACCTTGCTCAAAAAGCTCGATGAAGATTCTGATCTAAGGCTGCAATTAATTGCTACAGGATCTCATCTCTCACCCAGCTATGGGTACACAAAAACAGAAATAGAAAAAGACTTAAAGATTGATAGAGAGATAGAAATTCTTCTGTCCTCAAAGACTCGGATTGGTGTGGCTAAAGCCATGGGGCTGGGAATTATTTCCTTCTCAGAGGCATTAAATGATCTGGCTCCAGACTATTTGCTTGTGCTAGGCGACCGCTTTGAGGTGCACGCCGCTTCGACAGCCGCAGTAATTTTGGGTATACCCATTGTACATTTGCATGGGGGAGAATTAACGCGAGGGTCCTGGGACGAGAGTCTGAGACACTCGATAACCAAGCTAGCGCAAATACATTTTACAACAACGGAAACCTATCAGCGCAGAGTGATTCAGATGGGCGAAAATCCAGATCATGTTTTCAATGTTGGAGCTTTGGGAGTAGAAAATATTGCCAATGCAAAGTTACTGGCCAAGGCCGAGTTAGCAAGTCAACTCGGCCTGGACTCCTTTGAAAATACAATCTTAGTTACGGTTCACTCTGAAACCAATAAAAGGGAAAATGAAAGTGGTGTTGTAATCCCTGTTTTGAAGGCTTTGGATCAATTAGTCGAACTAAGAATTATTTTTACATTTGCAAACTCTGACCAGGGAGGAGCGGAAATTAATCAGCGTATCGAAGAGTTCGTGCAAAGAAATTCTCGACGTGCAAAAGCCTTTAAGTCCTTGGGGCAAACCCGATATCTTAGCCTTCTTCCCCATGTTTCAGCCGTGGTGGGAAACAGTTCCAGCGGTATTATTGAGGTGCCGTCCTTCAGGAAACCGACTTTAAATATTGGTTCGAGACAAGAAGGGAGAATCCGCCCTGATAGCGTAGTGGACTGCAAGTCTACTGTAGAATGTATTAAAGCTGGAATCCTCCATATCACTCAACCCGATTTTCATCTTTCCCTAAAAAATATTGTGAACCCTTATGAACAAAAAAACACCGCACTCAATATCATTGAGTCTCTGAAAAAGATAGACCCATCAGAATTAACAACTAAAAAGTTTTTTGATCTGGAAAATCAAGGGAAATGAAGGGTCTGTAATCGAGGTGGGTTTGTCTAAAGTATTTGTCATCGCCGAGGCGGGTGTAAATCATAATGGTGATATTGAGGTTGCAAAAAACCTGATTGATGTGGCAGCAGACAGCAGAGCAGACGCCGTTAAATTTCAGACTTTTGTTGCCCAAAAGCTCGTGACGCGTCAATCAATGCTGGCCCCATATCAGGCTGACCCCGCCTCACCCAAGGGGCAATTGTCTTTACTTGAAAAGCTGGAATTAAGCTATGAGGATCATGTCAGCTTGATGGATTACTGTAGAGCAAAGGGGATTGAGTTTCTCTCAACCCCCTTTGACTTGCATAGCTTGTCCTTGCTTGAGCGCCTGGGCATGAGCACCATCAAAATTCCGAGCGGAGAGATTACCAATTTACCCTTACTGAGGGCATTGGGTCGGGGGGATAAAAAAATTATTCTCTCTACTGGCATGAGCACTATGCAAGAGATTAAGCAGGCGTTGCACGTGCTATATTCCAGTGGTGTAGAGCAGGAAAAAACAACAGTTTTGCATGCAAATACAGCTTATCCAACCCCCGCTTGTGACGTAAATTTATTTGCCATGAAATCCATGAAAGATGAGTTAAATATTGCAGTGGGCTATTCAGATCACACTCTGGGAATTGGGGTTAGCATTGCTGCAGTTGCTTTGGGGGCCACGGTCATCGAAAAACATTTTACCCTTTCAAGGGCTATGAAGGGGCCAGATCATAAGGCGAGCCTGGAGCCAGGTGAACTCAAGTTAATGGTGAAGGAAATTCGGAATGTGGAGCAATGTCTGGGGAGTTCTGTGAAATCGCCAACACCGAGTGAACAGGAAAATATCTCTGTTGTTCGTAAAAGTATTGTTGCCTCTCGGCCTATTTTGAAAGGAGAATTACTTAACGACCATAATCTGACGACAAAACGCCCGGGAACTGGAATTTCTCCCATGAATTGGGATTCTGTAAGGGGTACCAGGGCCATAAGGAATTTTGCCGAAGATGACCTCATTGAAACCTGATGCAGGTCGGAGAGTCCAAGGACCATTGGGATGACAAAAATATTAATCATAGGGCTGGGGTCCATTGGATGTAAACACCGATCTACCCTGAGGAAAATGGGAGAAGATTATGAAATATCGATCGTGTCCAAACATAAAAGCTTCTCACAGAGCAAAGATCCAGTATTTTCAGACCTAAGTGCGGTTTCAAGCCTTGCTAGCTTTGATTACTTTATCATTAGCAATGAGACCGACAAACACTATCAAACTCTGGCAGAATTGAATTCTAAGGTATCGGGGAAAAAAATTTTGGTGGAAAAACCTGTTTTTGAGAAACCGTATTCACTCCCCTCAAGTCAAAATGAAATCTATGTGGCTTATCATCTACGGTTTTCCCCCCTGTTACAGTTTGTCAAAGAGAAGATTAGCCCATCGAAAGTCATTTATGTCCATGCTTATGTCGGACAATACTTGCCGGAGTGGAGACCCGGGAGGGACTATAGGACTACCTATAGCGCCTCAATGGAAAGAGGTGGCGGCGTTTTAAGAGACCTTAGTCATGAACTGGACTATATTTTCTGGCTTTTTGGAGACCCCGTTGAGATGAAAACTATGTCTAAAAAATGTTCGGATTTGGCCATAAATAGCGATGATATTTTCCTGGCTATTGGCCAATTGAAGCATGGGGCTATGGTGAATGTTTCCATGGATTATTTCAGTAAAAAGAAACATAGAACCTGTTTTGTGCATACAAACTCTGCTTCCTATTATTTGGATTTTTTGACGAATCAAATATCCATTCATAAGCCCAACCACTCCCCCAAAGTTATGAATTATGCAAATCCAGAACAGGGGACGGCTCAAGAAATGCACACATCTATTTTGTTCAGACAGGGAGAAGATGTCTGTACTCTAGCCCAGGGAAGCAGGACGGTGGAATTCATAGAACGCAGTATCGGAAATGACTTATCGCTATGACTGAAGTTCTATGTACCATTTGTGTCAGAGGGGGCTCAAAGGGAGTAAGAAACAAAAATATTAGGCCCCTGGCCGGCAAACCTCTAATTGCCCATAGTATTGAGCAGGCTAAACAAACGAGGCTATTTAGTAAAATCATTATCAGTACGGATTCTCCAGACATCGCTCAGGTCGCCAGGCAGCATGGAGGAGAGGTGTTTTTTCTTCGCTCCAAGGGCTTGTCGGGCGATGATTCTGGAAAAGTTCCTGTAATGCGTGATGCATTCCAAAGATCTGAAGAATATTTTTCTACTCAATTTGATGTTTTGATTGACCTCGATGCCACCTCTCCTCTACGTAGTTCAGAGGATATTTTGCTGGCGTATCAGATTTTTGTGGATTCTGGATTTAGTAATTTATTGACGGGCTCCGAGTCTAGAAGAAATCCATATTTTAATATGGTTGAAAAAAATGAAGAAGGGAAAATCAGGGTTTCAAAGCCTCTGCCTGTGGGCATAAGGTCAAGGCAGGCGGCCCCCAAATGTTATGATTTAAATGCTTCGATATATATTTGGTCTCGGAGTGCAATACTCAGTAGCGAAGATACTGTCTTTTTGGAGAATACGGGACTGCATCTTATGCCTGCGGATCGTTCCATAGATATTGATACAGAACTGGATTTCTTTCTTGTAGAGGCGCTGATGGGGCGGCAAGATGCTAAGGAATAAAACCATCGTTATTGCGGGCGCCTGTGGTCTGTTGGGCCGGAGTTTTGTAGAGGCTGTGTTGGGGGAGGGAGGCAGAGTCATTGTTACCGATCTTGATGAGATCGGTGTGCGGGACCTTGAAAAGAAGTTGCGGACTCGGTACCCGGCCGACCGCTTAGACTCATCTCCACTAGATATCACATCAGAAAAATCCTTGACCGATCTGATCCATTTTCTGGATGAAAAATATGGAAGAATTGATGGCTTTGTGAACTCTGCATATCCAAAAAATTCAGCCTATGGGAAGAGTTTTTTTGATATTTCATATAATGACTTTTGTGAGCACCTTAATCTTCATCTAGGAGGGTATTTTTTAGCTTCGCAAACTTTTCTAAAGTATTTTATGACCCAAAACTATGGAACACTGGTTAATATTTCTTCAATCTATGGGGTGATTGCTCCAAAATTTGAAATCTATGAAAAAACGGCGATAACGGTACCCATAGAATATGCCGCCAGTAAATCTGCGTTAATTCACTTAACAAAGTATATGGCTAAAATTGCAAAAGGAAAGAACATCCGTGTGAACTGCATTAGCCCCGGAGGGATCAATGATCATCAGCCCCAGAGTTTTATGTCAAACTACCGCGACAATTGCCTAAACAAGGGGATGCTTGACCCGAAAGACATAATCGGTACTCTGATTTTTCTATTGAGTGAGATGAGTCAATACATATCAGGTCAGAATTTTGTGGTCGACGATGGATTTACCCTGTAAGGATTCTTAGACTGCTAAACTTTGTCTCTGGCAGTGAAATATGATTCCGGTCTGGTTTTAATGACGAGATCAGGCGAAGCACCAAAAACGATTGAGCAACTGTCAATAGAAGTGTTTTTGACAAACGTATTGGCAGCGATGATGCAATGGTTCCCGATTTTGCAATCACCGATGATTTTTGCCCCAGACATCAGGCTGACGTTTTTTCCAATGATGGGGTAAATATCATTTATGCTGCCAATGGTACAGTTTTGTGAAAAGCTAAAGCCATCTCCAAAGTTTCCCCTGCCGATGACACTGCCAACGGGGTGTTCTAAAAAGAAGACATCAGGCATTTCTACTTCGTAGAAAAGGTCAAATCCGTTTAAACATTTGTTTAAGAAATAGATTCGATCCGCCAGGCTGCGGGAATTATCGCTATGTGAGTAGATTGAATTCGACAGAAAATAAAGAAAAACCGAGTATTGATCAGAGTGAAATGGATTAAAAAATACATCCTTTCCATGGTGATAGTATTTACTTTTGTTGAAGGCAAAACAATGTTCACATCGCTTCAGGGCTCTAGAGACACCCTCGGTCAAAATTTTTGCTTCTGTTTCAGGACTATAGAGAAAAAGAGTGTTGATTTGCTTGGCGACGAGGTCCACCAGGTCATTTTCACATAGATCTGATTTCATAAGTGTTTCTTAAGAACCTTGGTATTGCCTTGTAAATCATTGGCTGCAATTGCTATGACTTCCACATCTGATAAAGCCAATGTGTCCGCATGAAAAGCGTAATACCAAACTCCCTCTTCAAGAGAAAAATCGAAATTATCATGGATATATTTCTGTGCTTTGGTTTTGATCGCCAAAAAAGGCTGGGGTCCAAAAACCTTACCTTTTTCGGTTCGAACTTCCAAGTAAGGGGCTTCATTTTCGGTATTTAGGCAATGGAAACTCAAGGACAGCTCCAAGGGGTCAGATTCGATTTGATTCTGGGTAAGCTGGGTTCTGAAAGCATCACCGACGCGACTAAATCTAAAGGGAACATCGGGAAAAAGAGACTGACTTGTTTTAAGAAATTCTAGTGCAAGATCCACTTCGGGCTCAAGATCTCGCCAATCGTGACTGGCTAATCCAACGATGGTATCCATTCCAGATTCAGCCCTTCGAAAAGCACGATTCATTTCTTCCTGAGTCATACTAGCAATCCGACTGTTCAGGTTTAAGGCTCGTCCTATAAACCTGCGGCAACTTCCCGGCATCTGGTAGTCATCATGGCTGGGGTGATACACGGACCAATCATGAGGGGCTTTTCTCCAATTTCCTGAGCGGCCTTTTTTGAAATCCACAGACCCATCGATATCGCTTGTATCCTCAGTGGCCATATTGGAAATATCAAAAGGTATAAACTGTTCCAGAAACCAGTGACTGTCAGGACGTTCGGCTTGGAATCCAGCTCGATAACTACTTGGGAAAAATTCTCGCTCAATTATTTTTCGGCAGAGAATCTGATACAAGTCATCTGTGCGCAAATAATGGGTAGCACAGCGGTGTGCCTCTCGATAGGTTGAAATCGGGTGAAAATGAAATTCGATACAATCACGTGACCCTGGCTGACTATTGACCAGGGACAGATAGCGATCATAGATATTATGATACCCCATATCCCGTTTTCGCGGATTGACTGAAAACCCAATATGATCCATGCAAAACCAGTTGTACACCCACCCATTTCCATCACAGTCCAATAATCGCCTTCGAAAGTTGTCAGTACAGACTCTCTCAAGCATTGAGTTCAACTGATCCCATGATCCCAGGGTCTTTGTGCTGTGATTTTTTAAGGCCTCTTGAATTGTTTGGGTTTGGGGACCCAAATCGATTTCGCCACGCAATAATCGACCTAAATTGCTTTCTGTAGGTTCAATGTCTGAAATCCCAAACCGATGGCCCAAGTGCTCAAATCTAGCCTCTATAGATTCGTAGAGAGGACCTTCCGTATCAATTGCATGAACGATATGAACAATTCCCGTCATTGGTTTCCAGGGGTTTTCTAGCTCTCCGAATAGCGTTCAGGGAACACCATTTTCATTTCAAAGGTATATGGATCTGTCTTAAAACCCTGCGAGCCTTTGCCAAGGGTTAACCACTTCTTGAACCTGTCTGAAATAAATGGCTCCTCAAGATAGGAATATATTTGGTTCCAATCCTCAGAATTTGGATAAAAACCGGAGGAGCTATATCCCAGATCGGATAGATAGGGTTGTGTGACCATTTCAATAAAAATCACTTCAGGTCGTAAAAGCTTTTCAGGCCACCTTGGTTTAGCATCCGGTAATTGGGTGTAATTCTTTCCAAAAGATGTGTTGGAGGCCCAGTCCTCACCCTCTGAGTGAAATTGGCCGACATCCACCATCGCATTTTCATACTTGAGGTCTAGAAATTGGCAGAGGCTTCTGGCAGATTCGGCGGGCCTTTGTGCAATGTCCTCTGCTCGGACTGTTAAAACCCTGTCTGCATATTGATTTCTTATAGAATTCAAGGTTTCTACAGCGCTTCTAAAATTAAATGCGGCATCCAAAAAAGTACTGTCTGACTCGAATGTAATTTCCTTAAAAGAAGCTGTCACATCTCGAGGATCTCTAAAAATATGTATGGCTTTTCCATTGGGGAACATATCAAGAAATAAGGGGATGTCTTCCCATTGAACCGCCAGTTTTTCTACCCAGTTTTTAGCTTGTGTATCTTGACTCACAAGCATGTTTCTCATAATGATGTCATAAATCAAGGCATAGCTAATTTCATTGTGTTCCTCAAGCTGAGCCATGATTTCAGCTTCATCAAGGTGAAGGTTCCAGCGATGATGAATCCTTTTATGAGTGTCTTGAATGAGTTGTTGTCGCTGAGCCTTGATAGACACATCACCGTAGCGATCAAGACAAAACCGTAAGAACTTCACAGTGGACGAAGAGGCTCTTAGCGTTGAGTGGGCACCTAACATTGCTGAAAGGAACGTCGTGCCCGAACGATAAACCCCCGACACCATAATGGGTTTGGTATTTTCGACCACACCATAATTGGGGAGTAAACTCATTTAGAAGATTCCCTTCGGCCTAAGCTTTTAAATGTGTTGGAATACGCATCGCTTATACAAGGCAGAGAAGAGTACGATGCCCCTCGGGTAATGACTAAAAAAAACTCGTAAAACCTTTCTGGCATAGTACTGGAATAGCGAAATGCTGCAAAATCTCCACGGCGGGGAAAATAATAAGCCTGGTCAATTATATGACCTTCGGCCTCTAGAAGAGTAACCAATTTACGGGTATTGGTAAAAAAATTCGGATGCTTTTTTTTGCGGGCACCTACTTCTGCATTAAATGCTTCCAAATCCTCATCAAAATAGCCGTCGTTTTTACCGGTTACATAAATTTTGGCACCCGGGCGGGTAACTCGCAAAAACTCTGACATGGCTTGATTTTGAAAGGTGGCGTCGAAAACAGCCAAACAGCATAGATTATCAAAGCTCGACTCAGGGAATGGGAGTTCCTCAGCAGAAGATTCACGTAAATCGGTAACGCAGGATGCGTTGGCCCATTGCTCCCTGGCTTCTTCAATCATGGCCTTCGATATATCGATCCCGGTTATTTTAAGAGAAAGCCTGTCATAGGTGGGAAACATCCTGCCCCAGGCACACCCAACATCCAGTACAGAACCTGGATTTGGAGGGTTCTTCTGGAAGACCGTGTGGTAAACGCTATCATCTTCTGTTTTGTTGTCGCCTTTTATGATTTTGCTTTTTCCAACGCCAGCTTCATCCACCCTTTCGTGCCAGTATTTAACATATTGATCATTCCAATATGCTTTTCTGGGGTCTTTAGGGCTCATATTCTCTCCTGCTACCAGCTAGATCAAATTCAAAGCCTCTAGAAAAAAAGCTTTTGTTTTGTTTTGCCCGGAGTTAGTTCGAAGGGTTTCCAAATCTTTGAAAATGTGGATATCTTTCCTGTATATGGCCAGAATCAACTTCTGAATGACGGAGGCTGGAGCGAGGTCGTCGTTGTCGAGCGCAACTTCATCTGTTACGGAATCAAAAATATCCCATGTTTTACTTTGGCTCCCAAAAGCTTTCGCTAAAACCTGCAAACTTATGGAGTCTAAATTTGTCCGAGTATCAAACTCCTTAATCTGCATCACCGGTAAATTTTGCTTTTTTCTTTCCTCTTTAATTGCGTTAGCCTTGGCAGTGTTCTCGGGAAAAAGTTCCCAGTACCCTTTGGAGTCCATTCTGATAATACCCTTATGATAAAAGAACATAAGCCATTTATACATCTCCAGGGCTAACTGGAAATCACGACAGTTGCCTTTTCCAAGCAGGTCGGTGATTTTTGCGAAGTACTCAGTTTTATTTTCTGGACAGAAGCATAACGGGTCGAGGTAGTTCATGTAGGAAACAACAGGGATCCCGAGAAGCGAAGCTTCCAGCCCAACGGTAGATGCTCGAATTAGACAGATATCCGTCAGGTCTAGCAGATCAAAAATAGAGATTTTGTCTTCCGGAAAATTAAAGTAAATATTTTCAAATTGGTATTTTTCAGATAGAGCTTCAATAGCCCTGGCGGTCGCGGACTTCCCAACAATATATTCCCTTGGATGACACCGAATGATTAGCTTGGTGTCTTTCCGATCTGAAAAATACTGGATACAGGCTTCCATCCACTGAACTTGATTTTCGAATAACGGATTATATCGACTCCATAAATCGCTCTCATAAATTGAAAACTCCGTTGCCAAGGCTTCATCTAATGAGCTGCTCACCAATAAGACGACTTTTTTATGCTTATCAGTGATCGCACAGGTATCAATGACCTCAGATAGATTGTCTTCTTTAGGGGTTGAAAATATAGTTTTGGCCTGTTTGTTCCATAAGGTGTTGACATAGTCAAGGGCTAGCCTTTCACCCTCTTTATAAAAGGGCCCATCGTCTTTTTTGAACCCCTGAAGGGCCTTGGCCCTGTAGCGGATAACATCATCGCCCTGACATAGCCCATATTGATCCCAAACATATTTGTGGTGGTAAGTGGAAAATGTGCTGAAGGTTTGGACTCCTCTTAGCTGGTTGATTCTAAACACCACCTGATTCTGAGAATAATTAGCATCTCCAATAAGGACCTCCGTGTAGTTCCTTTGTTTTAAAAAATTCGAATAGCCAATAAATGTTGTTAGGGTGGACTTGAAATAATGTTGCTTGTAGATCTTGAACTGCTCTTCACTAATCTGACTTGGAGCCAGAATCTGAAACCTTAGAAAAAAGTTGTAACACGCCAGTCTGGCGATTGGAACTTCCTCTATTTTGAAATCTTCTATATCTTGGACCTCGAGTTTTTCTGTTGTAGCCTCTATCATCTGCATCTCGGACTCGCAAAGATAGTGGTTATCTAGAAACAGAACTTTGCTGAAGAAGTCCTTTTGCTCCATGGCATAGGCAGTACACCATTTGCATATCGCATTCTTTTTTTCAGGCTCCAAAAGTTCATAGTGATGCGATATTTGTAAAATGCAGGTCGGCTGCTGAAGTCCATTGCAGGTTAGCAAGTCGACTTCAAAACCTTGGGTTGCCAGTCCTTTAGCCATTTTTGCGAGGGGAAAGGAATATTGAGGAACTCCGGAATAGGGGGCATAAATCAGAAGCTTATTCTTCACTTTCCACTCAAAACAGGCCCCATAATAAATCGCGGACCTTGACCTTTTCGTTTCTCAATCTAGACGGGGGCAGGTCATCCAAATGAGACTGGATTCTGCCCTTTATTTAGGCTTATGCGCAATATAGTAAACGGCCCTTACGCCCACTGCACCTGCAAACAAATGTTTGGAGTTATCAATATGGTTTTTCACCTGATCCAAATCACCTTCGTTCACCCTTGATATAAGCTCTCTGGCCTCGTCCAATAGGTTTTTAACCTTTCCAGACAAATGAGATAGAACATCCAGGCCATTCAAAGACTGCAAATACGCATCAATTTTTTCAGAAAAAACATTGGGGTCTAGCGTCATATCGGAATCACTATTTGCCACATAGCCTGTCAAGGCTTCTTGATGATCTGAGAAGTCCTTCAAAGAATCAAGCATCTTAGGTAGTTCGGCTGCATCATCTTTATCGCGTGCCATCCATACAGCTTCTGATAATACGCCTATATCCTTGAATGAGTTAAGGTTAAACTTGGGCTGGTGAGGTGCGGAATCACTGAAAAACGGAATCATTACGGGTGGATAGGATGAATAAAACTTAAGTTGATTACTTTCAAACCACTCCAACACGTCCCTTACGGATGGGTCGTCCTGCTTTTGTACTACCCACCGGTCAAAAATAATGGTTCTACGCTTTCTGTAGATATACTTTTGAGATCGATCAATATCTTCTTTAAATAGTTTCTCAGAGACGTCCACCATTTCATCCCATGATTTAGCAAAACTGTAGATCGTGTACCTTTGAAGCATGTTTTGGAAGCCGCCAACCTTATTGGGGTCTTCGTAAATTATGTATCCCCCAGGCTTTAGATATTGCATAATTCTGTTGAAGGCACTCTTTTTATCTGCCGTGTGACTTAAACAACCACGACACAAAACGATATCAAAACTTTCATATAAATCAGGTTGATCAAAATCAAAAATCGAGGATAAAAAAAACTTATGACTATCAAAGTTGTTCGTATACTTCTGAAAAATATCCTTGGAAATATTTTGAGCTAAATTATTCATTTCCACCAAGGTACACGTAGCCCCCCAGTTGGCCAGATATACGGTGTTTTCACCTGTACCGGCACCAAAATCGATGAGCTTTTTGTTGGCAAACATCTCTGGAGGGAATTTGAACAGATCGCGATACCAGTCCTCTGCTTTTGCTCTATAACTAAGGAACTCTTCCTCCGTTTTATCAGAATAATATACAGATGGAATCTCTGACTGAAATGCATCCAGTACAGACTTCTCACTTTTTTTTATCAGTTCATAATTTTCCATTTTAGATTACCCTTTCTGTCTGTCTACCAGGTTTACATCAATACCAATTAGTCAAAATAGCTTTCAAGTTTACTGTCTCTTACTGTGTCTAGAGTTGCGCAGTGAATTCCTCCGCCCTGGGTGTAGATATGTCTCATTTGTACAGGAATCACTTCAAACTTATGCTTTTCCAACAGCCTAATCAAGCTGGTCTGGCGCACATCAACAATTACTGTTTTTTGATCTACTGAGAGGAAATTCATGCCAACCCATGGAGAACTCATGTCATGCAAATTAGTCTGAAACCCCAAAGACTCGATCTCATTGCCGAGTGGATCTCTGAACTCTTTTTGGAATTGAAGCTCCGTTTCTGAGGTTGGGGCGACGTCTTCAAAATAAATTTTATCCCAAGAGGCAAATATTTCCGGGCAACTCTTCTCATTGACTCGAGTACTATTCAATAGAACCAAACCTGGGCGTAAACACATTACCGTGGAATCAATATGGCTTGAGCGATAAATTTCAGATGTGGTATGCACTTTGTACTGATCACCTAGTACACTCTGAAGCCATCTTGCCCCTAGATAATTACCGGATGAAGAGACCAAATATAATAGATCCCGGCCCATTCGAACGGTATTTGCAGCTTCAAATAATATTTCTCTTTCGCTGAGTTTGTGAAGCTTTTCCAGGCGCCCCCCGGTTAGCTCGATATGCTTTTTGTCTTCCTCTGTTAGTACGCGCTCTTCTTCGTCACGAAAATAGGGCAATTTGGTCTCATAGTTGAGCAATGGCTTGGGGCCGGCAATCCACTTGAAGCCTTCTTCGAAATACTCATACCAAATATCATACATTGCAGCGGTCTCATAATACCGACTCGCCAGGTAGGAGGGGCTCTCTATCACAGAGTTTCCGACGACCAAATTTAGATCTCTGGTGTTATAAACATTATTGCTATTGCTCGTCCAAAAAGGTGTAGAGTACATTTTTGAATAGTCAAATGGTGTGGGGCGTTTTACCTTAACGCCAAGGCCAGTCAAAACATCACTAAGTCCTTGAAGATCCTCGCAGACTTCATCATAAAACCATTTGGGGCTTGCCTTTTTTGCCAGGACACTGGCTTTTTCAAGGGTGTTTGCTGGTATGGGGCCTGGCTTCATCCACGATAATGTTGCAATGGTTCCATCTGCAGTGCCTACAATTATTTCTCTAAGTTTATCCCATTCATTATGACTATTAATTTTCATCGCATTCCTTGGTGTTCTCTGCTTCAGATAGAAGGTGGCAATGGTCAACCCTGGGATAGTCCAGTCGGGTATGGTTGAGTTTTGAAAAGTTAGATCTAAATCCAACCTTAATTTCTAACTCCTCTAATACCCTCAGAGTTGTGCTGCTGTAAGAACCGCAAGGGTGGGCTACGGATTCAGCCTGTTTTCCTAGTACGGAAAAAATATGCTCTTGGTTGCGCCTAAACTCTTCTTCCTGCTCATTTCTACTCAGTTGTTTCATATTGGTGGGGTGATGATAGGAGTGTAGCCCAATGACATGATGGTCTTTGTCGAGTGAGATCAGATCCATATCTTTAAGCCATAAATGCTTTGCCACTTCACTTTTGTCCACATTGTGGTCTTGTAAAATACTGTCCATTATGGATTCAAATTCATTTTGACTTAAGGCGACGTCTCTAAAATATCTATACTCTCTTTCATTTGGAGTGTAAAAATCAAACTCTCTCAAATATTCAGAGGCCATAAAGGACCCATGGTATTGTTTGTATAATCCATTGGTTTTCTTTTCAACAAAATAGGACTTAAACACTTTAAAAAATGCATCAAAATTTGGAAAATAAAGATTATAAAAGTATCTATAAATCTCAAGCGAGCAAATATCCCCATTGAACACAGATGAAAATACAAACCAAAATGCAGTAAGATTAAACTTTTTTAGTACTGGATTTGCAATTTCAATTTGACATTTGAGGCCGTCATCTAGTGTTATGCACACGTCTTTTTCGAGTAGCTTATCTGACCTTGCTTTTTCCAGCCATAGCTGTGCCGGCAAAATATTATTGCAACCGACATACTTTATAATATTTTCAAGTTGCAAAGCTGTGATAGAACCTTGTGCATGAGGCTTTTCTCCCTCATGGTGAAAATGATGAAACATAATCCCATGTGGCTTTGTCCTGTTTTTATTATCAAAATACCTGATTTTTACCTCTGCATTTAGGTTTTGACTATTTTTTCCTATTTTCTCATCGGACGTTTTTTGATGCCAAATTACGTTCTGTTCTTAGGTTCTATCCGGGGGTAAGGTAGACCCAATACCCTTTGTGCCTTTTTGGGTTAACTTACACTCATTACTTCCTCAACTTGCTGGACAACTCTATCTCGACAGTCCTCAGACGATCCGCCCCCCCAGACATATTTACGTATAGCATCCATGGAATAGTCCGCTGACACAGAATCAATCTGAAGTGTCTGCAATTCTTGAGATGTAATGGTGGTTACACCTAAATCTGAAAAGCTAATGGTCGTAGAGGCAAAATCATCCACTACTAGTAAAGGTTTTTTAAGAATCATTCACAAACGATCCTTTAAATCTGGTATGCCTGAT